>CAZHDH010000057.1:0-15960 GCA_964531245.1 uncultured Bacteroides sp.
AAAAGACACTAGTGGGTCACTTAGGAGCATTGCTCTGCGTAATGATGTGGGGCGTATCGTTTGTATCGACAAAGGTACTGCTCGACCATGGAATGCAGCCTGTTGAGATTTACATTTATCGTTTCGCATTGGCGTATTTAATGATATTGTGCTTCAAACGCACGCGCTGGATCAGTAATAACTGGCGGGATGAACTTTCGCTGATGCTGTGCGGATTGCTTGGTGGTTCGATTTATTTTCTGGCTGAGAATTTCGCACTGGAATACACTCTGGTATCAAATGTATCATTGCTCACGTCAATCTCACCGCTTATCACGGCACTGCTGGTTGGTGCGCTCTATAAGGCCGACCGCCCCGGCGGGGGAATGCTGGTGGGTTCGTTGATTGCATTTTTGGGTGTGGCATGTGTGATTTTTAATAGTAGTTTTAATTTGCAGATAAAACCGTTGGGCGATATACTGGCTCTTTCGGCAGCTTTTTCGTGGACGCTGTATAGCTTGATCCTAAAGCGTCTGAATGCGGTGTACGATGTATGGTTTATTACCCGCAAGACATTCTTTTATGGTGTGCTTACCGCAATCCCGTTTATGTTTATCGAGCATCCGCAGTACACGCCGTTGGCTGTGGCAAAATGCACGCCGGTGCTCCTGAATCTGCTCTTTCTTGGGCTTGGCGCATCGTTGATTGCATACCTGCTTTGGGCCGAAACAATCAAAAAGGTGGGAGCCGTAAAAGCAAATAACTATATGTATCTGCAACCCATATTCACAATGGTAGTGTCGGTGACAGTGCTTGGTGAGCAGGTGTCTATAATCGGCATTACCGGTTGTGCGCTTATCCTTTTCGGATTGTGGTTTGGCGATTACCTCACCGCGCGTTCAAAGAAAAAGGAAGGGTTATAATTTAGATTAGTTTTCCAGATACCATTTATATAGCCGGGAGATGCCTTCGGGCAGCTCAACTTTGTGTTTCCAGCCCAGGGAGTGTATCTTGCTCACGTCGCACAGCTTGCGAGGGGTGCCGTCGGGTTTTGAGCTATCCCAACGGATCTGGCCGCCGAATCCCACAGCTTCTTTGATCATCTGAGCTAATTGAGCTATGGTGAGCTCAGTGCCCGAGCCGATGTTGATGTGGGTATTGCGCACCTCGCCATTGGGACAAGCAGCGCGCAGGTCGTCGAAATGCACGTTAAGCAGCACATGGATTGACGCGTCGGCCATATCTTCGCTCCAGAGAAATTCGCGCAAAGGCGAGCCTGAACCCCACAAGTCGAGGTGATCGGCAAAAATACCGAATGAAGCGAGTGCGGCAGAAATCTCATCTTCAGAGGCGTTGTGAGAGTCCTTGATTGCCGGGATGGGGCGAGCGGCAAGGTCGGAGCGTATGGCAGCGAAATCGCCTTTTTCAAGCAGTTTGGCCAGATGCATCTTGCGCATCATTGCCGGAAGCACGTGAGAATTTACGAGGTCGAAATTATCGCCCGGACCATAAAGATTAGTGGGCATCACCGCCAGATAATCGGTGCCGTATTGCAGGTTGAGGCTTTCGCATAGTTTCAGCCCGGCAATTTTAGCAATAGCGTAGGGTTCGTTGGTGTATTCCAGCGGAGAAGTGAGCAGCGAATCCTCGGTGATAGGCTGCGGAGCCATCCGTGGGTATATGCACGTGGACCCGAGGAACAACAGCTTTTTGACACCGTGCTTCCAGGCTTCTCCTATCACATTTTGCTGAATCTGCAGGTTTTGAAATATGAAATCGGCGCGATAAACCGAATTAGCCATAATGCCCCCCACGTGTGCGGCGGCCAGCACTACCATCTCGGGCTTTTCCTCATCGAAAAAACGCCGTACAGCCTCGCTGTCCATCAGATCAAGCTCGCTGTGAGAGCGACCTATGACATTGGTGAAACCCATCTGGCGCAGTCGCCGCGTGATGGCCGAACCGACCAGTCCGCGGTGTCCGGCCACATATATTTTTGTATTCTTGTCTACATTCATTTATCAAGCGATTTTAGGTCGTGATCCACCATCAGATTTACCAATTGCTCAAACGACGTGGAGCGAGGATTCCATCCCAGCTTGGTACGTGCCTTGGCGGGGTCGCCAAGCAGCTGCTCCACTTCGGCCGGACGGAAGAAACGCGGGTCAACCTCGACAAGCACTTTGCCGGTGGCGGTATCAATACCTTTTTCGTGGATTCCGCTACCCTCCCAACGCAGATTTATGCCGGCGCGTGCAAATGCAAGTGTGGCAAATTCGCGCACGGTATGATATTCACCGGTGGCAATCACGAAATCGTCGGGTTCGGGTTGTTGAAGTATGAGCCACATACATTCCACATAATCGCGGGCATAGCCCCAGTCGCGCCGTGCGTCGAGGTTTCCCAGATACAGCTTATCCTGCAAGCCACGGGCGATGCGTGCGGCTGCCAGCGAGATCTTGCGGGTTACGAAAGTTTCGCCACGGCGCTCGCTTTCGTGATTGAACAGAATGCCGTTGGCAGTGTACATACCATAACTCTCGCGGTAATTCTTCATGATCCAGAAAGCATATAGCTTAGCCACGGCGTAGGGCGAACGGGGATAGAAAGGTGTGGTTTCGCGCTGCGGAATTTCCTGCACTTTGCCGAATAGTTCGGATGTGGAGGCCTGATAGATGCGAGTCTTTTTCTCCATGTGCAGGATGCGCACGGCTTCAAGCAGGCGCAGCACACCCACGGCATCAGTATCGGCAGTGTATTCCGGCACGTCAAACGATACCTTAACATGGCTCTGAGCGGCCAGGTTGTAGATTTCATCAGGCTGAACCTCAGCTATAATCCTGATCAGCGATGACGAATCTGTCATATCGCCGTAATGCAGGTTTATGAGCCTGCGGCGATGCATATCGCGCACCCATTCGTCAAGGTACAGATGTTCGATGCGTTCGGTGTTGAACGAAGACGACCGGCGTATAATGCCGTGTACGTCGTATCCCTTTTCAAGAAGGAACTCGGCCAGATACGATCCGTCCTGACCTGTGATACCGGTTATGAGAGCTACTGGCATAGCGTATTATTTGGATTTTTCGTATTTACCCGTGAGGAGCAACGTGAGCAGGCGCGAGGGTTGGATGAGTTTGATAACTCCCAGTACGCAAAGCACTATCACCGCAGAAACAGAGACAGTGAAAGCCAGAGTGGGCACAAACCCCAACGACATGGCCTTGAGCCATTCGCGGGCCACGCTTCCCATCGGGAAGAGGAAGAAATAATGCAACAGATAGATGCCCAGGCTTTCCTTGCCCAGAAGGGTCCAGAAGCGAGGCATCAAGGTGGCGGTGAGGGGAGCGTCCGGAGCGTAGGCTTTACGTGCCCAGGGACCAAAAACGGCCATACCCACCAGTGCCAGGCAGATATGCGACAGCCCGCGGATTACGGTGTCCATAACCTCGTCGATGTGATACGTCCAGCGATAATAAAGGAAATAGACACACGCGCCGCCAAAGAGCAGGGCGAGGGTCTGGGCGGTAGATGAGTTTACCAGTTTCATAAAGCCCTGAATATGGCGGCGTCCGAGCGCGCCGATCATAAATGCCGGGAAGTAAGTGGCTGCCTGAGTGAACGAAAGCGCAGCGATCACTTTGGGTGAAACTGTAAAATTGATTACCAGAAGCACAGTCCATACACACACGGTGAGCACAACGCCGCCGACTATGGAGCGCAGCTTGCTCATAAGGGGAGTGAGGGTGGCATATATCACCATAAGCAGGAACAGCGAGAGTGTGAACCAATAGCCGTTTTTCCATACGTCGGACCACAGGCCGGCGAAAGTGGACACCAGGGGCGATTCAAGCCCGGTGCGTGGATAATACCAGATCCATAAAGAGCTGACCACCACCATAGGCAGCAGGAGCTGGCGGGCACGTATGAGCAGGTCGGGAGCTTTTACTTCACCGTCTTTTGTAAGTTTGAATGTAAACCATCCGCTGATAAAGAAGAACAGCGGCATGTGAATCTTGTCGATGAATTTGAACAGAGGTGTGGCATCAATTTCGCGCACACAGAATGCAATTACGTGGCCCATCACGACCAGAAAGATCGCTACGCCCTTGAGCATATCGAATTCATAGAGGCGTGTCTTTTTAGGTGCGGTTTCAGTAGTAGCGGTAGACATTTTGGTAAGAATTGTGTTTTATAACGATTGTGTATATTTATTCAGCAGGATTATCATTGAGCGGACTATCATCGGGCTTTTTAGCACACGACATATAGAGTGCAGTGAGGCAAACAGCAGTGAACACCGCACTGATGAGCATTGCCACCCATGAGGTATTGGTGGCTGTAACGGCGTCGGATACGTCGCCGCCATTGGCGTATCGGGTAATTATATAAAGCGAATTATTGAGTGTGTGGGCAATCATCGGTAGCCATATCGACCCACTCCAAAGCAGGAGATAACCGAAGAAAGCGCCTAACAGCAAGCGAGGCACGAAGCCGAAAAATTGCAGGTGAACGGCACTGAATACGAAAGCCGCTATCCATATAGCCGCGTGGCTGCCCATGCGGGTGGAGGCGAGCAGGCGTTGCAAAGCGCCGCGGAAGAAAAGCTCCTCAGAGAATCCTGTGAGCACACCCACAAGCAGGATGCTCACCATGAGATTGCCCACAGTGTGGGGGCCGAGCAGAAATTCAACACTTCCGCCGGCCTGTTCCTCAAGCTGGCGCATAAAGTTTTCAAACGCAGCCATTGAGTGGGGTAGGGTGATATTCTGATTCCACAGCACGATGCCCTCCATAAGTGGAGTGGCTACCACCAGTGTAAGTATCCCCAGCAGCAGGGGCTGTAATCGTGGAAATTTACCCAAACTCAACATCTCTACCGGTCGATGGGTGACTAGCACCGCCGTAAGCACCGCGGGAGCCACAAGCATAAACACATCCTGCACCACGATGCCGATGCGCATCATAGCCAACTTATTTGATCCCACGGCCATAAGTACTCCGAGAGCAACCGAGGCTATCACGAAGCCAACGATATATGTGCAGATCAAAAGCCACAAGCGGCGAGATGAAGATACGGTATATTTCAACATTTTTCGATAGGATTCAATGATTTAGGTAAAAGTCGGCAGTAAGATGTCGATATTCATCAGAGCCGACGACTAAAAGCTCCGGGGAAGCCGTGGGGCACGGAATGTTGGTGAGGTCCCATAACGTGCGGGTGACTCCACGGCGAGCCGATGTGGACACAGCCGTGCGACGACACACATACAGGTGGTGAAGTGCAGCTTGAAATTCAATTTCAGAGTCGAAATCGCTCGGAGCAATCATATTCAGGTGGCCCTCCGGGTTCAGGTGAGTCGAAGCAAAGTCGATAAGGGATAGCGGCGATAGAGAGCCGGCCTCTCGCGCCAGACATCGCGAAGCGTCAGGAGCACTTACGCCCGGAGCAAAAAAAGGAGGATTGGAAACAATGACGTCAAACGACTCCTTGAGCATAATGAAATCACCTTCCACCGGCGTTATCTGTGATGAAAAATCAGACTGCGATATATTCAGCAACAAATCGGCAAAAGCACCGGCATCCAGCTCGACAGCCGAGATGTGCGCATCACGATTTCGTTGAGCGATCATAAGAGCGATCAGCCCCGAGCCGGCCCCGACATCTGCCACGGAAGCAGGATAACCAACACGAACATCGGCCCACGCACCGAGGAGCACACCATCGGTACCAACTTTCATGGCACAGCGATGGTCGTCCACAGCAAAACGCTTGAAGGTAAAAGTGGGCGCAAAATGGTTCATGTTGCAAAATTAACAAATTTCCCCGAGATGAGCAACAATAACTAAAACGCCGCCCCGCAAGGGCGGCGTTTTCAGCGAGTGGCAGATATTAGAGTTTGTTGACTTTTCCGATTGCCAGAATTATTCCGTGGGCCTTTTCGCGCACTACGAAATAGAATGGTTTGTCGAGATTAACAATCTTATATGTGGGCTTAGGAATGTCCACATCAGGATTAGCGATTTCTACTATACCGATAAAAGTGGATGCTGCAGCTTCTGCTCCGTTTTCATCCACAGTTACCGACATTTTGTGCACCACTTGTGAAATCTGAAACTCTTCGAGTCTTGAAAATCCTAAGTCAGAGAAGTAGTAGCCGCTTGCAGGTATTTCGTGATTTAGCAAGGTGAAAAGAAGGTCTACATAGTCGCTTTCAAACTTGAATTTCGGAAGTTTAAACTCCACCTCAGTGGTGGTTAGAGCATTCGCAAGTGCTGCATAATCAGCGTGATTGAGATTGTCACCTTGGGTCGGGAGAATAAAGTCGAAACATACCTTATCGCCCTTGAAAGGCACCGATACCATTTTGAAACCATCGGCTTCGGCATACTCCATATCGCGAAGATCATATAGCTGCTCTACCACATCGGTTTTACCGGCTGCATTAGTAAATAGTATCTTATCGTCGGCATTATAATAAAACGCCTGTTCCCATTCACCACTCAGATACAGAGCATTAGTGATAGCGAGCTTAGTAGCGGGATCTATTCGATTGACAATAACAGGGATACGGCCGTTGGTAAAATGGCTTACCCAACCGTTTATTATATCAAGGGTGTTTTGATCTGTGAAGTCGACGGCTTGTAGTGTGGCTCCATAGGTTTTGCCAAGATTTTCGACACATTCAACCGAGGGAGTATGTGATTTATCGAGCCACACGGCATTGACAAGCGTGAGGTCGGTGCCGTTTTCCTTTGCGGGAAGATAATGAAGCAATTTTTCGTTGAAATCATTCATCTCAGCCACGTCGGAAAATCCGAATAATTTTGCTAAGGCATTGCCGTTGGAATCATCGTCCAATGAACCAAGGATAGATAACGCCGAGTTGACACTTACCGGAGAAAAAGAGTGATTTTCGAGCGGATCAGCCGAGAGGAGATCAGAGAATATAGTCCAGCCATACTCATTGTAGCCGTCCACAGCGTTGCGCTGGGTCTGAGTCAGATCAAGTATAGATGTGGTGGCGATCGGTTCAGGAACCACCGTCGGACAAATTTCCGGTTTTACATCCTCGGAATTGTTACACCCCAAGAGCAAAACAGAAATCGCCGGGAGAATATACTTCTTCATAATATTTGCGTTATATGAAATAATCGTAGTTATTTAGTCACTATCATATATCTTACACTTTTCGAAAAATCGTATCTTGAAAGAGTAATTAGAGGTTCTCTCGGTGCTTCATTATTAAAGACTCCAGCTTCAAAATAGCCATTATATGAGCCATTCCAGCCCCAATTATGATGAACAAATTTTTTATCTATTTCAGTCTTTTGCCATACTAACTTGCCGAGTTCATAATAAGAAATATCATTAGCAATATACATATACGTATCAGCGACCCATGCGTGCCCTCCTGCTCCATTTACATCTTGACCGGTGATTAAAGCTACACCTTTAGAAGAATACAGAGCGTCATAAAGATTTTCGGCGTCATAGCGAATAGGATTAGTGCAACCAGTCTCATTACGAAAAACAGTGTAAAGATTATCTGTAGGTACACCTGTTGATGATGTTTTATATTCTGCATTCATGCGATGGCCTAATTCTCTTATAAGCAGCCCTATATTGTCATGTGCATCTTCAGAAGCACCACAGGAAATCAGATGAGTAGTGATACTGCCAGAGGAGGGATCTGTAGCAGTAAGTGACTTTTTATGTTTATTGATCTGATTCCAATCTAAGAATATTGAAGTCTTAGGAGTATTCGGAAAGGATAAACTGAAATTTTTATTTACTGCAAGATAAGATAAAACCTGAGCGGCTGCTACAGGGGCGCAACCTGCTACTTTATTTGGGCAATATTTATTTTCCGGCCATGCCTGATTCCAAGTAACGCTAATTGGTGTACCATGTGCTTTATATGATAATGTATCATATTTATAAGTTGGGGTGATTGGGAGAAAATCATCCACTTTATCAGGCGCAATTATTGCTTCTGTTTGTACATAATTTTCAGCACACTCTAATGCGTATTCAAAATTAGGAACAGCTGCTATTTCTTCAGGAGAAAAATGTCCCTTTTCGATGATGCCAATAATAGGTGTGACATTCTTGGGGCTTGCGACCAGGATGAAGCCATCTTCATCTTCGAATTCGATAGCAAACAATAGGTTCGATTCTGTACGACCTTTATGAATGTTTACAGGTTTTACAGATTTTACATTAGGAGTCTTTTCCTCACGGCTCTTATTGTTTAGGGTACTCCATATTTTGGTGGCTTCGGAAACCATCTCATCGGTTGAGCGATATTGGGATTTTGAGTTGGTTGGAGCCTCAAAATCGAGATCGAGCTGATCTGCGCATCCCCATAAGAGGAAAGATAATAATAATAAAACGATTGGCTTTTTCATAGTTTATAATATTGTTTTTTTGATTTTTTGCAAAATTAAGGATTGAAATTATAAATATGCAAATTTTAAAAGTTAAAAAAGGTTAATTGTTGCTATCTGTCTATTTTTTTCTTTAGCTTATTGTTTATTTTATTGTGGAATTAGGATATAGGAGCTTATGTTAAATGAATATAGGTTAATTTGGATGTGTTTTTTTGATGTACTTTTTTCTGAACTTTCCGGGGGTGGGGGAGTTATAATTTTGTAACTTTGCAAAAAAATAGTTTTATGATAATAAATAGTGCGCGTTTTGTAACGTCGAGTCCGTCGGCAGATAAGTGTCCCAGTGGAGAGCTGCGACACGAATATGCCTTTATCGGGCGGTCAAATGTGGGTAAATCATCGCTTATAAATATGCTCACCGGTCAGAAATCGCTGGCTATGACATCCGCCACCCCGGGTAAGACGATGTTGATCAATTATTTTCTTGTGAATGATTCGTGGTATATCGTTGACCTTCCGGGCTATGGGTATGCCAAACGCTCAAAGGAGGATCGCAAGCGTCTTGAAGCTATGATCAAAGATTATATCCTCAACCGCGGGCAGATGACCAACCTTTTTGTGCTTATAGATGTGCGTCACAAGCCTCAGGCAATAGACCTTGAATTCATGCAATGGCTTGGCGAGAACGGAGTGCCGTTTTCCATCGTGTTTACCAAAGCTGACAAATTGAAGTCCACGGCTGTCAAGGCTGCTGTGGCTGCATACTGCGCCGAGCTGTTGGCATCGTGGGAGGAACTCCCCCCGGTGTTCGTAAGTTCGAGCGAGGATCGTCGCGGGCGCGAAGGAATACTCACTTATATCGAAGAATTGAACCGTCTGCCCCTTGAAAGCGTTGAATAATTGAAACTATAAAAATTCAACGCTATGAACAAAGACGATAAATCAAAAATTAAGGAAGCGTTACAGGACCTTCCCGGTGCTGCCATAGATTCGGCAGATAATGAAACGGTAACCAAAGCCGAGGTTGATGCCCGCACAAAAGCTCAAAACAATAATCCTCGTAATAATGATGATGCAATGCCGGTAAATCCGGAATGATAGAATCGTATTATAAGAGCCGACTCTGAAAAACCGCACGTACCAAATATAAAATTATTCGGCACGTGCGGTTTTTTAGTACGCTTCTATTTGTTAATGCTGTCGTATTTTATTAACTTTGTGGCGTATTCCAATAGATACGTTTATGGAACAGTTGATATTCACTCCCGAGGAACAACAGCACGTACACGATGCATTGAGCCATGTGACACGAACGTTGGCTCACGACACCACTGCCGATGAGATCGAGCGGCTGCGCCACGATCTGATTGAAGCATCGGAGGGCGGTTTTTGCCATCGCGACAGTTTTGGTATCAATCCGATATGCCGCAGTCTTGATACTGTGTCGGCACTATGCGATATGGTGAGTCCGGATAAGAATATGGCTGTGGCCATCCTGCTGTTCAATCCCATTCGCCACGGGTATATGACCATCGAGCAGCTGACAGCCCGTTGGGGCGAGGATGTGGCCCGAATAGTGGGTGGCCTGATAAAGGTGAGCGAGCTATATGCCAAGTCGCCGTCGGTGGAAAGCGAGAATTTCCGAAACCTGCTGCTCACCTTCGCGCAGGATATACGCGTGATAATCATAATGATAGTGGACCGCTATGTGCTGATGCGCACTATCAATCATCATCCCGACGAGCAGCACGTGCACCAAGTGGCACTCGAGGCCAACTATCTGTATGCACCCCTGGCTCACCGCCTGGGGCTGTACGCTATCAAGAGCGCGCTTGAGGATATGTCGCTGAAATATAATCACCGCGACATATACACACGCATAGCCGGGAAGCTCAATCAGACAAAATCGTCGCGCGACCAGTATATAGCATCCTTTATCGCTCCTGTAAAGGAAAAACTCGAAAAGGCCGGGCTGAAATTTGAAATCAAGGGCCGTACAAAGTCGATCTATTCCATCTGGAACAAGATGAAGAAGCAGAAAAACGACCTTGACGGCATCTACGACCTTTTTGCAATACGTATAGTGCTGGATTCAGAGGCGGAAAAGGAAAAGAGCGATTGCTGGATGGCTTACTCGCTCATCACCGATATGTTCCGCCCCAATCCCTCGCGTATGAAGGACTGGATCTCGATACCCAAAAGCAATGGGTACGAATCGTTGCACATCACCGTCTATGGCCCGCAGGACCGCTGGGTGGAGGTTCAGATTCGCACCAAGCGTATGGATCTGATAGCTGAAAAGGGTCTGGCAGCGCATTGGAAATATAAAGGCATTAAAAGCGAGGGAAATCTGGACGCATGGATGAATAATGTGCGTGATATTCTCGAAACAGCCGATTCGGGTCCGATGGAGCTGATGCGCAATATGCGGATGGATGTGTATGACAAAGAGGTATTCGTGTTCACTCCTAAGGGCGACCTGTACAATCTGCCTCTGGGCGCATCGGTGCTCGACTTCGCCTTTCATATTCACACCAAGCTGGGTACGATATGCACCGGCGCGAAGGTGAACGGTAAAAATCAGAAAATCAACTATCGCCTGACCAGCGGCGATACAGTGGAGATTCTGACCTCACCTACACAGCAACCCAAGCAGGACTGGCTTAATTTTGTGGTGACCTCAAAGGCTCGCAATAAAATCAAGGTGTCGCTGAAAGAAGCCGAGGGGCGCGCCGGCGAGTTAGGCAAAGAACTCTTACAGCGACGATGCAAAAACCGCAAGGTGGACATTGATGAAGCCAACATATCCCGTATCGTCAAGAAAATGGGATATAAAACCATCACGGAATTCTATGTGGCTATTGCAGATGGAAAGCTGGAGGTTAACGCCGTGATAGAAAGTTACCTTGAGATGGAGCGCAAGGCCGATGCCCCGGCCGAGCGTGTATCGGCAGAAACCTACGTTATGCAGCCCGCGCAGGATGTCGATTCACAGGATAAATCTGATGTGGTGGTGATAGGCGAGGGCATCAAAGGCATCAACTACCGCCTGGCCAAGTGTTGTAATCCGATTTATGGTGATGAAGTGTTCGGTTTCATATCAGCCGAGGGTGTCATAAAGATTCATCGTTGCGATTGCCCTAATGCCGCCAATATCCGTGAGCGTTATCCCTATCGTATCATCAACACGCGATGGAGCGGAAAAATAGGAACCCAGTTTGCAGCCACACTGCGCATAGTGGGGCGAGACGACATTGGTATCGTCACCAATATCACCTCTATTATAAATAAGGAGAACGGCACCACGCTGCGAAATATCTCGATAGAAAGCCACGACAGCCTGTTTCATGGATTTGTGGTGGTGGGTGTCTCCGACCAACAGACCCTTAACAAACTAATCAAGAAATTAAAAACAGTAAAAGGCGTAAAAGATGTACAACGTTCGTAAACTATTGATAATGACTGTGGCAGCCGCAGCATTGGCCTCATGTGGCGCGGATACCGCCCGCAGGGATGCCGCTGCATCGATTCTTGCCGATGCCCAGCGACTCGTTGAAGCCCGCCAATATGATTCAGCACTCGTAATGCTCGATACCTTGGATGTGAAATATCGCGACTGCCTGGAACAGCGCCGTCAGGGTACACTGGTGCGTATAGCTGCCCTTTCTACCCTCACCGGCGACAGCCTCGCCGCCTCTAAACTCGACTATGCCGCAGCCGAGGAAGCTATCGGTCGGCTGCAGGGTGCGTTCAAGGAAGTAAAACTTGAGGGCACCGACGGCTATTGGGTAGATAAAGCAATTTATTCCGGTTCGGAAATGAATAAGACGTCGGTTCAGCTTCGTGTTGATGACAAAGGATATATGTTTATGGTGGTGAACCTAAGTGGCCGTCGCATAGGTCTCGACGCTGTGAAATATGGCGAAATCGAAGCCAGCGGACGGTCGATTGATGTTGAGGGCAGCGAGATAATGTCGCTGCATCAGGAAGCGGTGAAGCCATTGGTGGATGCGCTCACGCAGGCCGCAAAGGATGGCGCTAAATCAGCCCAGCTCACATTATCCGGTAAAAAGGGCACAGCCAAAATAACGCTTGATGCGCGCCAGCTGAAGTCTATAATGGACACCGATGAGTTTGCCTTAGCGCTCCAGCAACGTCAGCATACGGCTATTGTTATAGAAAAACTCGAACGCCGAATGACCAAGCTCACTGACCAAATGGCCCAGATGACACCGGAACCCGTTGACGAGTAATCGCAGATCACCCGGCCGATTTGCTTATCTCCGGTCATAATATCGAATGCCCTGATTCCAATTTGCTGGAATCAGGGCATTCGATATTATGCTAAGTAACTCTCAAAAATTAGTTTATATTATGGGCTATATTTTAAACCCTTCGGGCCGATATATCCTTGCTTGTCTTGACGCGCCTTTTGTTCTTTTCGCTCAGTGAGGTAGCTCGCTACGCTCCTTGGCTCAAAGGACAAAATGCATCATCAATCCTACGCAAATCTATATCGTCTAATTTTTATGAGTTACTTATAACTATTACTCAAAGATGTGTTTGAGCTTTGAGAATATCCGTTTTTTCTGTTCGGGGTCGGGGGTGAGGTTGGAGGCACCTTTCATTGCCTCGAAAGCTTTCCGCTGGTCGTCGGTTAGGGTTTCGGGAGTGTAGACCATTACATTGATCAGTTCGTCGCCACGCACACCGGGATTTTCGCTTCCGGGCAGGCCTTTGCCACGCATACGCAACACTTTGCCGGGCTGTGTGCCCGGGGCGATATTCAAGCGGGCACGGCCACTGATTGTGGGCACTTCCACCGTGCCGCCGAGTACAGCAGTGGGGAGGTCAAGCATCAGATTGTAAATGATGTCCTGGCCGTCGCGGATCAGTTCGGGGTGCTTGATTTCCTCAATAACCACGAGGAGGTCGCCGGGAACGCCACCGTGACGCGGAGCGTTGCCTTTACCTTTAACCTTGAGGGTCATACCGTCGGATACGCCGGCGGGGATGGTAAATGATACCTGAACGTCTTCGCGCACCACACCCTCGCCGTGGCAGTGGGTGCAATTTTCAGTGATGACCTTGCCGGAGCCTTCACAAGTGGGGCACACAGCCTGCACATGTTCAACGCCGAAGAAACTCTAGTGCTGATCGATTACGTAACCTGTGCCGTGGCAGGTGTTACAGGTGGCGAATGCTGTGCCATCCTTTGCGCCTGTGCCGTGGCAATGGGAGTCGGCCACGTATGTGGGAATCTTCAGGTTTTTGGTCACACCGTTTGCAATATCTTCAAGTGACATTTTCACACGGATGCGCAGGTCGGTGCCACGGCGTTGCTGCTGAGCGCGCTGGCGGGCACGGCCCGTACCGGTAGCACCACCGAAACCGCCCATGTGGGAGTATCGGCCGCCGAAAATGTCGCCGAATTGCTCGAATATATCCTCCATCGAGAATCCGCCGGCGTGGAAGCCATAGGCTCCGCCACCACCGCCGCCCGGGAATCCCTGCGGACCCATAGAGTGTCCAAACTGGTCGTATTTCTGACGTTTTTCCTCGTTGCTGAGCACATCGTAAGCTTCAGCCGCCTCCTTGAATTTTTCTTCGGCTTCCTTATCGCCGGGATTTTTATCGGGGTGGTATTTGATAGCGAGCTTTCGGTAGGCTTTTTTGATTTCGTCTGCCGTGGCGGTCTTGCTCACTCCGAGCACCTCATAGTAGTCTCTTTTATCTGCCATAGTTTACTGTTTTAGGGTCGGATTTGTGCAATATTTATTCGCCCACGGCCACTTTAGCGTGACGGAGCACTTTATCGTTAATCATATAACCGCGTGTGGTGGTGTCCACTACTTTGCCTTTGAGGTCGTCAGAGGGGGCGGGAATTGTAGCGATGGCCTCGTGGAGGTCTGCATCAAAATCTGCACCGGTAGATTCCATCGGCTTCACGCCGTTGTCGGCAAGGAACTTGATGAGCTTGTTATAGATAAGCTCCATGCCTTGACGCACAGCATCGGCATCTTCGGAACCCTTTGTGGCGGCGAGTCCGCGTTCAAAATCGTCGACGATGGGGAGCAGGCCTTTGAGCACCTTTTCACCGGCGTTGCGCACCAATTCTTCTCTATCTCTGAGCGTGCGTTTGCGGTAATTATCGAAATCAGCGCGGAGGAAGAGGTAGTCTGTCTTTTCCTTTTCCAGTGCTTCAGAAAGCTGCTGAACCTGCTGCATCAGACCCTCGGCTTCGGTTTCGGTAATATCAGCTGTGGCGGTATCGTCAGTAGAATCGTCCATTACGTCGCGGATTTCGGGCGCGTCGGCGGGCTGTTCGTGAAGTTTTTCGGTATCTTGTTGTTTGTTGTCAGACATAGCTATATATTTTAGTTGATTACGTTGCAAATACTTTGCCAAAGGAATCGCACAGATAAGGCTTCACCTCTTGGCAGCTATAATTCTAACAAATTCGGGCGACAATCGTTCATTCTGTGGGCGATGGAGATATGTGGCAGTCGCAATCTGCCAGTGTGTCAGCTGCCTCGCGTGCCAATTTGTCACTTTCAAAAATACCGTAGACTGAAGCGCCGCTGCCGCTCATCGAAGCGTATAGTGCGCCGCAGCGATACATCTGCTCCTTTACCTGCCCAACGCGCGGAAGGCGTGCGATTATGCCGGGCTCAAAGTCGTTGACCAGGGCGGTGCGCCACGTGCTTATTGGTTGGCTAATGATTTCGGATAGCGGGGTGCGACCATCTCGCGGTGTGATGGCTGCGTAGGCATCGCGGGTGCTTACGGCCGCTACCTTAGGTTTGGCGATGAGGATAGAGTAGGGCGAGAGGTCGACACTCACGTTGTGGTCAATAGTTGTTCCGATACCTGTGCATAGAGCCGGGCGATCATATATAAAAAATGTACAGTCGGCACCTATCTTCGATGCTATCCGGGCCAGAATGTCATCGCTAAGATTCAATGAGTGAACTTGATTGAGCACTTTGAGCGTAAAAGCGGCGTCGGCCGATCCGCCTCCCAGCCCGGCCCCGTCGGGAATTATCTTTTGAAGTTTTATGGCCGAGTCGAGCTTACGACCCGTGTGAGCTTCCAATGCCCGGAGCGCTTTGAAAACGAGATTCTTTTCCACAGGGCAATCTACCGCACGACCGAAAATCTCGAGCGATGAACCTTCCCCCGGGGCAGGTATAACTTCGATAACATCATACCAATCTATAGGATACATAATGGTTTCAACATTATGGTAACCGTCAGGGCGCCGTGAGGTGACATAAAGGCCCAGATTAATCTTACAGTCGGAAAAGGTAATCATGGAGGCAAAGGTAGCAATAACGCAGGAATTAGGCAAATGTAACTCGGGGTAATGTGTGTTCTAAAAATTGTTAATAAAATTTATCTATTAAAAATTGGCGTATCCCAGGAAAAATAACTATCTTTGCAGTCGGAAATGCTCTGTTCTGAGCAAAGCAAAGCCTAAACCATTGCATTATGTAGTGAAAAATCAGTGCTGAATGCTTCCTTGGAATCGAGCTTACAGGCTCAAAAATAATATTATATACATATATGATTTAATTTGCCATTTTT
>CAZHDH010000058.1:0-15809 GCA_964531245.1 uncultured Bacteroides sp.
AATACTCGTGATAGTTACGTCGATTTATCCGCTACCACTAGATTTTATAGAAATGTAAAAAATGCAAATGATCAAAAGAACTATAAGAGGGGTGTAATTGGTAGCGAAATTCGAGACTTAAGTAAAACTACTTCAACATCTTCTTATGATAATAATTTCTATACCAAAAACATCTTTGGAGATCCTCTTACAACCCTATGGACACAAGTACCTGAAAGACCGGAATACAATATTACTACCATCGACAATGTTCGCCGAGTTAATATTAAAAATGGTTTTGAGAGGTACTATATAGGGTATAATAATTTAAACATTCAAGGATTTAGTGATTTTCAGGAGTTTTACGACGAAATCCCTGGGCCACCTATTTATACAAATGTGATAATGACTGTTTATGGCAAAAATATAGTTCCTGAAATATTACCCGTATACCTGCAAAACTTCACATTCAATTCAGGTACACAAAATACACTCGTCGTTAAAGATTTATACGCAAGATCTGATCTTGATTCTTCTATCAAAAATGGAAATATAATTTTTGAATCCAATGCAGATGTTACAATTGAAGCGTTAGGTAGTGTTGATTTAGATTATGGCACCATTTTCAAAAGTGGAAGTAACCTTAAAATACGAGCTAAAGGTCAGGTATTCTTAGGTCATTTAAATGTTCCTGCTGGAGCAACCCTCTACGTTGAGGCATCCAAAATAGTGTGGCCGGAAGATCACGTTACCTTTGCGTCATCAGCAAAAGTCACCCTTATAGAGAACGGACGCCAAGTATATCCCAAATCCGGAAAAGCACTAGCCAAGGCTTGGGGAGATGTGCATGATCCGATGGTAGTGGAAGGTAGGACTTGGTGGTATAACGCACCTGTCGCAGGATTGAAAGATCAGGAATTTGGCTTTCGGATAGCAGCACCGACTGTAATTGAAGGTGAAACGTGGTATCCTGTTCAGCAGATCAAATATTATGTTTCAACACCTGACTCTAATACTCTCTACGACGATATAAGTACAATTTGCCATATCCGTCAAGAAGGTAGCAAGATATATACGCGATTAGAGTTTGACTCTGAACTTGGCAAACATCCGCTGTATGAACAGTTTTTTGGGCCTTGTCAACATATAGAAAATTATGATGAAGTTTCAATTAGAGAATTTGAACTATATGGTAACGAAGGCGATGAATTTATATATACATCTGACAATGATTGTACCTGCGGATATGCTGCGGAAAAGGGTCAAATCGATTTCCTGAAATATAAATTCGAAAAATCTGAGACGATTACTAATTCAGATCGGCAATACCAACGTTATGTGTTGAGCCATGTAGACCACCAGTGTGCCTATTCTTTCTTCCCGGAAAACACCATCTATTCAATTCCTGAATTTGGATATACCGACCCTAAAGGTTATCTTTCAGAACTTTTCTTTACTCCTCTGGGGACACAACTGGCAGCTCGTTATCCATCGCAAGAAAATCCAAAGCTCAGATACGTTACTGATGAAAATAACGATATCATTTATGAAGCAATGGGAGGATTCAAATTATGGGAATATGATCCTGCCGGAGTTGATGTAACAGAATTGAACTTTGATGCCGAGCCTGAAATATGGTATACTATTGATGGTTGCGTTATTGAAGCTCCAAATGCTCCCGGTCTTTATATCAAACGAAAAGGCCAATACTCCGAAAAAGTGATTATACGATAAGAAATTAGGCTGTGTCAAATGACACAGCCTAATTTCTTATCGTATAGGACATAGAGTGCGCCTAATATTTCAATAGCTACGCATTCAGATTCAGGTACTTGCCGGTGATACTGCGGGGGTTGGCGGCTACTTGCTCCGGGGTACCTTCGGCCACCACTTGGCCGCCGGCATCGCCGCCGTCGGGACCCATATCTATAATATGGTCGGCACACTTGATCACATCGGGATTATGCTCAATTATAACAAGGGTGTGCCCCTTGGCTATCAGGCGGTCAAATGAACGCATAAGCAGCGATATATCATAGAAATGCAAACCGGTGGTGGGCTCATCGAAGATGAACATTGTGGGTCGCGGACGTTCGTCGGCAAGGAACGATGCCAGCTTAACTCGCTGGTTCTCACCACCCGACAGCGTGGACGATGATTGTCCAAGCTTGATATACCCCAGACCCACATCGTGCAGCGGCTGCAAGCGGCGAACCACTCGGCGTGCCACTGTATCGTCGGGATCGGCACTGAAAAATTCCAGCGCCTCGTCTACGGTCATATCAAGCACATCTGAGATTGATTTATCGCGATATTTAACCTCCAGAATTTCCTTTTTGAAACGCTTGCCTCCGCACACGTCGCAGGGAATGGTTACATCGGCAAGGAATTGCATCGGTATGGTGATCTGCCCCTCGCCTTTACATTCGTCGCATCGTCCCCCGTCGGTATTAAATGAGAAAAATGCCGGCGTGAACCCCATCTGACGGGCGTGTTGCTGGCGCGCGAATAGTTCGCGGATCTCATCGTATGCTTTCAGATATGTGGCAGGATTGCTTCGGGTGGATTTGCCTATGGGATTCTGATCCACAAACACAATATCCTCGATTCGTTTCAGATCGCCGCGCAATTCGCCGTAACGACCTGGAGCCTCCTGCGTCACTTCAAGCTTTCTACCCAGGGCGCGATACAGTATATTACCCACCAAGGTCGACTTTCCCGAGCCGCTAACACCGGTTACCACAGTCATCACACCCAGCGGAAATTTCACTGTCACGTCTTTAAGATTATGCTCCGTGGCGTGTGTAATCTCAACGTAATCTTTCCACTTGCGACGCGACGAAGGCACCGGAATCATGAGTTTACCTTGCAGGTAATCTGCTGTCAGCGAATGTTTCGCTTCCGAAATTTTATCCAATGGTCCGGAATACACGATTTCGCCGCCAAGACGCCCGGCGTATGGGCCCACATCCACCAGATCATCGGCTGCCCGCATTATTTCCTCGTCGTGCTCCACCACCACCACGGTGTTGCCAAGCTGTTGCAGTTTGCGAAGCACACCTATCAGGCGTTCAGTGTCACGGGGATGTAGCCCTATCGAGGGTTCGTCAAGGATATAAAGCGACCCCACGAGGCTGCTGCCCAGCGATGTCGCAAGATTGATGCGCTGGCTTTCACCGCCCGAAAGCGAATTGCTCAGACGGTCGAGCGTCAGATAGCCCAATCCCACTTCTACCAGATAACTGAGACGATTGCGGATCTCGGTGAGCACTCGGCCGGCCACTTTCTGCTCTTGATCTGTAAGGGCGAGTGTATCAAACCATTGTGCAAGGTCGCGTGCCGACATACGCACCAGGTCGGCTATCGTGGCCCCGTTAACCTTAACATTGAGCGCACCGGCGCGCAAGCGCGAGCCATGACACTCGGGGCATATCGTTTTGGCACGATAACGCGAATACATCACACGGAATTGCACCTTATGGCGCTGTGTCTCCATCCAACTGAAAAAGCCGTCGATACCCACCCAGGCGCCAAATCCACGCCATAGCTGATCCTTCTGCTTCCGCGTGAGTTCGTAATACGGGCGATGAATCGGGAAATCAACCTCTGCAGCGTGGCGCAGAAATTCTTTTTTCCATTCGCTCATCGACGGCCCACGCCATGGTGCCACGGCATCGTCGTACACACTGCGTGTCTGGTCGGGCACCACAAGCCCCTCGTCGATACCCAACGCCATCCCGAAACCCTCGCAGGTGGGACACGCGCCGTAAGGATTATTGAAGTTGAACATCTGGTCGGTAGGCTCTACAAATGTCAGGCCATCAGCCTCGAAGCGCGTGCTGAAATCCTCGCGCTTCACCCCGTCGCTCTCAAAAAACATGAGCGAACAGTGGCCGTCGCCTTCAAAAAACGCAGTCTCGGCGCTCTCGGCCAGACGTGACTGCTCATCGCGTTCGTCGCTCACCGCCAGGCGATCCACCAGCACATCAATAGTACCGACACCTTTCAGCGCCGGCAATTCCTTGGCCTCATCTATATTATAAAATGTATTATCAACCACCACGCGCGTGAAGCCTTCTTTCTGCAACACGTCAAGCTGAGTGATGCTGTCGCGGCCGTCGGGCACACTCACCGGTGCCACCACAGCCATACGTGTGCCCACGCCGTGGCGCAATGCCGCTGCCACTACATCCTCGATGGTATGCTTTTTCACCACCGCTCCGCTCACGGGCGAAATTGTCTTGCCCACGCGGGCAAACAGCAGGCGCAGGTAATCGTAAATCTCGGTAGAGGTGCCCACGGTGCTTCGCGGGTTGCGTGTGTTCACCTTCTGCTCGATAGCCACAGCCGGGGGTAATCCGCGGATAAAATCGCACTCCGGCTTGGTGAGTTTACCTAAAAATTGACGCGCGTAAGCACTCAGACTTTCGACATATCGCCGACGTCCCTCGGCAAACAACGTATCAAAAGCCAGCGACGACTTGCCCGAGCCGGACACGCCGCTTATCACAATGAACTTACCACGCGGCAGGTCAAGATCCACATTCTTAAGATTATTGACTCTCGCCCCCTTCACAGAAATATACTTATCAGAAATCGGTTTCATAACTAATCAAAAAAAGAAATAACCGGCCAATAAATCGCGGCCGAATTACAAAGATACACAAAAAATCCCACCCACGCAAGTTTTCCTACCGCTACTTTCGCCCACCTTCAAACTGTCTATGACAAACAAGCCCCGGACGCTATGCCGGGACTTGAGTAAGTTTTTATCGTATTACAACTTTTTCAGATCTGTTACCGCTTCGTCGGATATAAACGCCGGGCGATGTAGGTTGGCTCACGGATATACCTCCGAGTGTAAACCACTGTTCATCGCTACGGACATCAACGCACACATCCTCAACGCCCGAGGGTTCAAGTTCCCAAGCTTTCATACCGCCGATACCTTCATAAATAATATTATAATCCATATCGGTCACATATCGCAGCTGCATCGGCTCGCGAGATGCATAATAACAAAACCAACCTTCATAGTAACCACCCGGGTAAACATCAGGAACCCACGTATAGGGCGTAAAGAATAATTCGTTAGGATCTTGTTTAAAATCGGTACGAGTATTGCGTATAGCAGTCAAGCCGATGCCCTCGGTTATCTCAATTTCTGAACCCTCCCATATCCGATACATTGGATCGTAGTTCAAGTCATCAAGCGTCAACTTAGGTTTTACAAATGTTTTTACCAAACGCTCTGTACCATAAAAGTCTTTGCGCTCCTTGCTTTTGAATTTAAGTGGAACATACTCTCCGTCATCTCCCACAAGCATATCATCCTCATTATCCGCAAAATTATATAATAAAGGAAGAGGTCTTATATCAGGATCTTTATTCTCCATAAACAATGACAGTCCAAAAAACTGAAAGTAATCTTTATAAAAGTCCCTCGTATTTGGCGCGCCATCAAGAGCTTTTACGATCTTATCATCCTCTTTCAGATAGTGGGCAGGATAAGGTGTATCGTTAATAGTAATTTCATCATAATACACATCAGCTTTTCTAATTACATCCAGACGATACCACGGGCCCTCATCACGGATGAATCCTGTATTTCTACCTGCATCAATAAAGGTTTGCTCCGTAATCATATCTTCGCAAACAAAAGTAAAACCATACTCCATTGTCCACCCATCATAATCATCCGTGATTCTGCCGCCACCTTGCGATTGGCCATACCACCAGATCTTACCTTCGCGCACCAAAGGATCGTATGCTTCCTCACGCGAACGTGACTTTGCGCTTCCCTTAGTCATCGATTTTCCATTAAAGATAACTGTGGCCTGTGGATCTAAAGTAACATAATCTTCTGCAAAATAGATTTGTGGAGCATTGACTATTAACGTGACATTTGCCGGAACAGAGAATTTAGTGAGTGTCACGCTCTTAGCTGCGTTTATAGTTAGTTTAGCACCCGATTCAAATACTGTGCCCAAGTCAAGCGAAACATCACTTAGGGACTCAATAGTTACATTGGCATCGCCTTTAAATAATATCTGATCAGATTTATCGTAAGGGTCAGCTTTTTCGATTAAAATTTTATCTGCAAAGATATATGAAGAGGTAGTTCTATCAAAGGTAAAATTATTGATGTATAATGGCAAAAACTTAGGGATAGAATTGGCCGCATATATCATTTTTATTACGTTGGATTCAGACGTCACCTTACCATTGGTCCCAAGCAATGTTAATACAGTAGCTTTTGAGGCATAAGTATCATCTGATAAAGGCGTTGACGCAACATAGAATCCATTGCTTGATATATTTGTGGCTACGTTATAGTTATTAGTTGATCCATCTTTTGTAATCATAAATTGTACAGGCTCGCCAAAGCGCAATTCAGTAAGAGGATCGCCGAATATATTGGAGATTAATTTATTAACCAACTGTGTATTAAGACGATATATGTCTGGCGGGAGATTTTCATTATATTCTTCGTCAATAAATGGGAGTTTTCGGATATTATTTAACATATCTCCAGCCATCAATCTTGGCAACACGATATTTCGTGAGGGGACTATTGCTCCCGGAAGCGTTGAAGCATATCTCTTCTGCTTAATACTATTAAAGACATAATTATTATCATTGGCGATATTGGGTAACCATGTTGATCTTGTATTTCCAATCATAACAATGTCTCCATAATCTTTGCCAAGAATATAACTTTCCCCAAAGTTTTTATCAATATTGAAGTTTTCATAAATATCAAACGGCATAAGGGTACAGGAAAGAGAATGAATCCATCCAGGTGTGTTTTTATTATTCAAATGTGTGATGCTGTTCCCGCTTTCTTTGACAAAAGACAATTTGAGCCGTTCAAGCAATTCAGGATCAGAATCTGCCAACACGCCATAAACATGCAAAACCTGAGCGTTTTCTATGTTGTCAACTTGTTTTCTTATTTGATTTACTTCAAAACCTAATGGACAACCGTGACCTAAAAAGTTTTGTACGACAGAAGGGTGTGATTTCATTGCGGAAATAATATCAGATCCTGTAACAATGTCATCGTTATGATAGTCTCCTGTAAATTTCTTTAGTTTCCCATTTTGGAATAACGAATAGAAATTCTCTAAATAATCTTCGGTGACATCATCAAAAGCGTATCCATCCACTTCTCGCGTCATAAAGCCTTGTGAAAGGTAGGTAAAATCTCCGTTCCCAGGATTCCATTCATAAATCTTTAGCTTCTCAATAAAATTATTGACTTCGTCTTCAGTTTCAGCCGGAAGTCGTCCTATACTAACCTCTGCATTATAATCAGCACTCTTTGCATCGAAAAAACCATATAACCCTTGTGATTTTGCTGACCATTCTGTATTATGTTCAGCAAAATAAAAATCTGTAGGAATCTTATAATCGGGCTTATCCTCATATAATCTGTCATCATATATATCGAATACTCTAATCGGCATCACTGGATATTTACCCAAAAGTAGCACATGGCGTGTACCATACTTCTGATAGCAATATTTAATAAACGACTTAAGTTTACCGGCATTATCTCTAAAACCATCAGGATCCCCATTTGGGCATCTTTTGTATGCTTCTTCTGTAGTAAATACCTTAGTTCCATAGCCGAGTACTCGGCGAGTTGCCGCTAATCGTATTGCCGAATTATACAGTTTGGGATCAGTGATAATTACATAATCGTAGTTTTGTTGAACTGTCGTGTATGGGACAGCAATATTAGGCGCATTTCCCTCTACGTCCTCATAGTTAATAACCAACTGCTTGGTTTCTTCGAGTCCTTCAGTGAATGCTCGTTGATTATAGGAGGGTGTGTAGGCTAATTGCGATTCGTCAGATTGGATCTGCCAGTTAATAGTAAATGAAACGTTGCCATACATCGTAAGATGCAAACGGTCGGGCGAAAGCTCAAAAGGATTTATAGCCACGGTAACAACCTGATTGCTACCTGCACAATAACCATTATTAGCTATATATGCACCACTTTCAAGTGGGCTTGAGACTTGGGCAAGAGCTTGTCCATCTGACAGGCTTCTAACCCATGTAATCTCCACAGGGTTATTAAGTTGGATTTCTGTGGCGCAATCAAGATTTGCATTTACCGTAAAACTATGAGCGTTATACGGCACTGAGAAAGTATAGTAGAACACTGGTAACGATGGCTGTCCATTCCGAGCGGTATTCATACATTCTCCATATTTCACACGTGATAGGTCTTCATTACCTATCGTTACGGTTTTAACCTCCAGCGTATTCGGAGAGTAGGTGTCCGAGTACGGGATTTGTGCCGAGGCATAGCCGATGGCTAATGCAAAGGCGGTAAAAAGCACGAGTTTTTTCATGGGCGTGGATTAGATTCAGGTTATTTCTGCAAATTTAAGGCTAAAAAATATTAAATCCAAATATTTTTGCAAGTATTTTTTTGCATATCTATACGCCATAAACCTCCCCGCTATAAATAATCTGAGTAAAAATACGATATATAAAATGAATAAATGCCTTTAGGAAGAGCTTATATCCAAAAAAAGTTGTAATTTTGCAAAACCGTTCGGGGAGAAATCCGGACGGTCAAGGAAAAGCGTCAGCTTTCTTTCGAGGTTAGACCGAAATCGCCAAATTAATCGAATAACCAAAAGGAAGAAGGATTTACGCTCTTCTGTTTTGTCTTTGCATAATGCTCAGGCTTAGTCCTGCCATACGCATATAGACCAAACAGAGGGGGCATTTATTCTATTCTTTCCGGTTTGGTTAAGGTGTTTGGCGATACCTGGTCTGACATCGGAGGGTATGATGAAGTCCTCTCTTTTCTTGTAAATATACCGGACATTCGCCTTGGGGGACAGCGAGCTAAACCAACCCTACCCTATGCGTTATCGCAATTTCTTACTTTTGGCAGCGTCCTTCATAGTATCGTTTGTAAGCGCCTTTGCAGATGAACGCCCGCTGTGGCTCAAGGGCGAAATGCCTCCCCAGAGCAATTCCACTTATTATTTCAGCATCAATTATGGTGAAGGCTTGTCAATAAAAGAGGCGCTGAATGCAGCAGATATGGCTCTTATCTCGCAATTGACAAGTGCGGCGGGTATCACCGTATCGGGCGAAACCAAATATGAGATTTTTTATTACCTCGACTCTCAGAAAAGCGTTGAATCGGAGATTGGAACGTCTGATTACAATATCAACATCAAGGACATACACCTTGCGTTCAAGGCAGCAGATACATATATCACCCGCGAGCATAACCTCTACTCGGTAGCGGTATTATATGAAGTGGCCAGGAACCCCGATAATGTAAGGTACGATCCGGTGGAATACACTTCCAATTACGGGGCACGCGGACTGTGGCGCTCGGCAATAATTCCCGGCTGGGGACAGATGTATAAAAAACAATATGCCAAGGGTATAGCAATCCTTGCCGTGGAAGCGGCCGCCGTTTCTGTAGCGTGTGTGGCTGAAAACCAACGCTCATCATATATGGGCAAAATTAAAGCCACTACTGATCCTGATGCCATAAAATTTTACCAGAACAAAGCAAACGAAAGCAAGAATCTGCGCAATGGCCTGTTCATTGGGGCCGCTGCCGTATATGTCTACAATTTAGTAGATGCCATAGCCGCAAAGGGTCGCACGAAATACAAGAATCCTCAAAAACCAAGATTCGCATTCGCTCCCAAAGTAACCCCTCAGAACGAATTCGGCGTAGCTCTCAATCTCACTTTCTAAATTTCCTATGAAAAAACTAATCCCCTTCATCATCCAGCTCCTCAGTGTCGCACTCCTTGCGGGGTGTGGCACTGAGGAATATCAACCTACCCTCGGCACTATCGAGGGTATTGTAATCAATGCCGTGACCAAGGAAGCCGTATATGGCTGCGAGGTAATTTCAACATCGCAGGGTGTGCAGCATACCGATGCCAACGGCTTCTTTAAATTCACCGATGTCCCGGCCGGGAATGTCGCTTTGGAATATCGTTGCGACGGCTATGAAACAGCCCGCCAGAACATTAATGTGCAGGTTGGAAAAACCGTAAACGCAAATATCTCGCTGTCGCCCACGGTATCTGTCTCCGGCATCCAAGCTAATACCAGCGTGCTCGATTTTGGTGCAAGCACAAGCGTACTCAGCCTCATTCTCAAAAATGTATCTGACAAAGCCCTCAATTATACCATAGGTTCGGAAACAGATTGGATATTATGCTCTCCGTCGCAGGGAAATATTCCCGCCAATGGCCAATCAACCGTAAAAGTTTCGGTAAACCGCGATGATATCAGCGAGGGGCACTATGAAAAAACTCTCAGGGTGCTAAGTTCCGAAAATGAATTTATCGTGCAGGTTTTACTGGAAAAGGGAAACCTGGCGCGTCCTACAGTAGTGACAGTCGATTTGACTCAAGATGCCACCAACCAATCTTCAGTCCTTGCCAAAGGAGCTGTTACCGTGATCGGAAGTTCCAACATAACGCGACACGGATTCCAATATTCAAAAGAATCGGATATGCCCGAGGAGAGCTTGACATCCACTAATTTAGGCAATCTCAACTCGCCGGCAGAGTTCAGCGGATTGATAACAAACCTGGAATTCGACGTAGTGTATTACATCCGCGCATACGCAACCAACAGCGTAGGCACCTCATACGGTGAAACCAAGGAAATCAAACTCATTCACCACGAGGATGTGAAGATTAACACGCTCGAAGCCACCGACATTACTAATAATTCGGTGATATTTAACGGCGAAGTAGCTCAGGGAAGCCCTGAAGACCTGAGTGAATCGGGGTTCTATTACGGCACAACAGGCGACTGCAACAGCAAGAAGGCGGCTGACACTTTCACCAACGAAAAACGAAATTTCAGCCTGAAACTTACCGACCTTCAACCCGCCACCACATATTATTATCGCGCATACGCCGTGGTGAACGGAACAGAAATCACCGGCGAACTCAAAACCGCCAAGACAACCGATGCCCAGGCCCCCGCAGGCACAATGACGATAGTAACTGAAAACGCCACTGATATTCAGCCACGTTCAGCCACTCTTAACGGCCTGCTTGACAATGGCGGAAAAACCAAATATAAGGAATATGGCTTTTTCTACGGCACTAATTCCAATCCTACCATCCGCAAAGTAGTCAAATCGTTTGACGATTTCGGGGCAACTATCACCGTAGGCGAGTTCAAAACCACCGGTTCCGATCTGCAGGAAAATCAGACATACTACTTCAAGGCATACGTAATGGATGAAAACAACAACATAATAAGCGGCGAGGTAAAATCATTCGCCACCACTATTACTCCATCTGCTATCCTTACATACGGCAACATTACCCGCTCGGTGATTAATCCGGGATTTAAAGACTGTTACACCCTAACCTTGAAGGCAACACTTGATCCTCAGGGCAAAACTGTGATAGAAGCCGGATTTCTCACCAGCTTCAGCTATTACGATTATTCTATCAGTTCCGGCTATGATTTTAAGCTTCCTTGCGAGATTGTAGATAATAAAATATCCTTTGAGAAAGCGTATACCGAATATAACGATTATGTTCACCTCCGTTCGGGCACATACGTCCGCGCTTATATGGTGCTGAGCGATGGTACGGTGATATATAGCCAGAACCAAGGCTCAAACCACGGTGTATATGTCGGTGTTGATTCACCGTACGAATACAAGCAATAACCTTTTAATCAATATATTATGAAAACAATTCGACTAATCTGCGGAGCGCTTGCAGCCCTGGCTATGGCAGCCTGCGGCTCATCGGGCACTGAATCGCAGTTTGACCGCATCGACTACATTCCGGTGCGCGAATCCGAGAATGGTAATTGGAGCTTCTACAGCCCGGACGGTTCTATCAAGTACCCCGACGAGTTTAAAAACACTCCGTCTACCGTAATCAACGGCTACTTCACCGTAAAAGAAAGCAAAGGCACCACCCTTTACAAAGCGGGCGACAAACCCACGATCGTCAAAGGCGCCGAGGGGCTTTATTCTGCCGGTGTGATGATGGATGGCGTAATACCCGTTACCTTCCCCAAGGAACGTATCTCGCTTCTGAACGGCAAGGGCGAAAAGGTGGCTACTTTAGAACCTGTAAAGGGCAAGGAAATCATCGCTTGCGAAACCTGTGTTCACGACGGTATGATTTGGATTGGCACGGAAGATGACCTGTATGGTTTTGCCGATGCCAAAGGTGCCGTAAAAATCGCCCCGAAATACAATAACGTATGGTCGTTTTCAGAAGGATTAGCCCTTGTATCTATCACAGACGATAAATCTGATAACATTACATATTCCGTAATTGACAAAAAGGGAAATCAGGTATTTAAAATCTCGGAAGGGTTTACTCCCGTTACCTATTCTTTTGCCTACGGATACTTGCTGATGGAAGATCGTAACGACCATATCGTATTCCTTGATAAAAAGGGAGAAAAAGCCTATACCTGCCCTGCCAAGGTGACCGGCGTAGACGACTACAACAGCAAATATTTCGTGTTTAAAAACGATGAACACGAATATGGCGTGATGGATTATGAATTCAATGTGGTAATCCGTCCCAAATACGATAACATCCGGATCGTGGACACAGACAAATTCTTAGCTTCGGATGACGACACATCGCTGCTGCTGGACAAAGACGGTGCTACTATTCAGAAATTCGAGGATTTCAAGGGCATACTGTGGGCCGGAAAATGGAACTACATCGCCCAGGATAAGCGCACATATTGTTTCCTGGATAAAGACGGCAAGCCGGTAAAAAATGCTGAATTTGAAGATATCAGCATCTGGAACTACAACTACCGCGTATCAAGCGATTACTTCAATTTATCCGCCGTGGTAAACGATGTCTTTGATATGGTGACCGCCAAGGGCGTGGGTAAATACGACCTTAACGAAAAACCGTCGGCACACTTTACCGATCCGGAAAAATACACCTACCAATCTGAGGTAAAACTCAACGACCTTACCAAATCGGGCTATCGTTATAATATTACCGTCACAGCCAATTTCTCAGCAAATATGGGCGATTGGGACTATAACGGCTGGAATCGCTATTATTACTGGAATCAAAACGCCAAGCTGAATAGCTTTGAAATAAATATTGACGCCGAATCAAATTGGGATAACAAATGCTCCGAGGCTATGGTAGACAGATTTACCAAAGCCGGCTACAAAGTTATTGCCGATTCAGACACCTCCGATGAATATATAGCCCTGCTTCGAAAAGATAATATGATGCTGATAATCGGTAATGGCAACCACAAAGATGGTGGCGTAATAGTATTTGAATACTCTAAACAAACCGAAGACGCGCTTAAATCATCAATTCAATCGCTCAATAAGGGAAATAATAATGCTACAGTAGACATCAATGATCTCGCCGTAGAGGAGGCCGATTGGGAGGCCCTTTGCGATTCCGTAGCTGTTGAAGAAGCACTCGTTGAAGCCGAATAAACCTGATTCATTTATCCACACAAAATTAGGCCCCGGTGCGGTTGCGCCGGGGCTGGTTGTGTGTTTGGGTATTGGATTTATTCTACGTTAAGGATCTTGCCCGTAGAAGCGAAATATGAGGCGGTCAGATGATATATATCTGAGGCTCCGTATTGTGCCATAAGTTTGTCGAGATCGGCGGCCGGGACGTTGTCGATTCGGCCGTCGCGGTAGGCTGTTTCAATGGCTGCGGCATCGGCATCCATATTGGCCTGATTCATGAATCCGGCGGTGGCGCCGTTGTGCTCGGCAGCGTGATGCAGAGCTTTGCCGGCACGACGGTAGTCGTCGGCTATTTTTTCAACGATCTGCTGTGTGGTTTCCTTTTTCATAACGCGCTATTTTGATGGTTCGTCGTTAGCAAAGGTAGGAGTGGTGTTGAGTGTGGCCACACCGCCGTCGGGCAGGTCTGCTTCATCGTCCACTACCACTACAGGATAAGCGAGCACGGCAAATGCGGGTTCTTTATCCACTGCAAATACAGGTGCATAGATCTCAAGGATATGCTTGCCGGGAACGGTAGCTTCAGAAATATAGATCTGATAGCCGAAGGGTTCCACGGGGTTTTGACCTATGTAGCGGTAATCCCAATAATAGTTGGCGTAGGAGATGATAGCGTTTTTGTTTTCGTTGTTCACCACCTTGATACCGTCGATGGTCAGGGTGTCGCCTGCCACGGTATAGATAGTGCCGTCTACCACTGTACCGCCACTGATGGCCACGTCAAAGTTTACGTCGGGAAGATCGTCGTCGTCGCTGCATGATGTGAATGCCACTGCGGGCACGGCTACTGCAAGAGCCAATAAAAATTTCTTGAACATATAGGTTAGAATTTAGTAGTTGAATGTCTCAAATAAGTGAATCTCAATATTATAACACTATGCAGGAAAATTAGTTCACACTATTTTACCACATAGGGCTGAAGGGTTTGGCAACTTTCAGGTGTGAGTTCATACATCCGGTGAAGTCGGCGCGGTCGGTGGTGTCGAGTTTGAGCACGGGCGAGCCGGGGGTGAGCAGCAGGGTGCTCAGGTCGATGTAGAACGACGATTGCTGGTCGGCAAACTGGAAGTAATAGCGGTGACGGTTGAGGTCGGCCAGCGAGCGCCATTGTGTCGATGAGAGGTTGGGCGCCCCGGGCACCTCGTAGCCGTATGGCACTGCCACATTGCTGATGATAGACATAAGCTCTGTAACGCCCTGATCAGATGTAATGCCGGTGGTGGGCACGTGGTGCACGAAATAATCGGCACGCACAAAGCGGTCGGAGCTGCGCACACCGCCAGGCAGGAAGTTCTGGCCACCGATACCTTTCCAATATTCATTGATAGCCTGCATCTGGGGGAAGGTGGGATCATTGGTAAGTACCTGATATTCGGGTGATTCGTACAGATTCATTTTGCCGTTATCATATTCGATAATCAGGGTGTTACCCGAGGCATCTGTCACGCCCCAGTGAAGCAGCGATGTGGTGCCTCCGTCGAATGTAGCGCCGCCGATGGCAAAATCGTTGTCTTTCAGTAATTCCTTAACCTCAGTGACATTGGAGCATTGGTCCAGAATCCAGCTCACGATCACCGAAAGGCTCATTACGGGCAGATTGGGGTCGTCGGCCAGCGAACGGTATTTCGACACCTTGCAGAAAAGGCCGTTGACCACCAGGCCGTGGTCGTTCATACCCTCGGTAACACCGCCGTCGTAACCCACGGCCAGGGCAGTGCCATATTTCGAGGTCCATTTGTAAGTCTTGCCTGTATTGTTGCTTTCCTTCTGCATACCAGCGGGGTATACATATATATTTGTGGGGATAGGAGTGCGCCAGTCAAGGGTGCGCCCTACCTGTACGATATCTGTGGAGTCGCCGCGAAGCACCACTCGCGAACAAGGATAAGCAGCTGCCGCCCCGAAGGCCACAGCGCCCATAAGCATAACGGATTTGAGGAGTTTCATAATCTGGGATAATTTTAATGTGTTTATGTTTTACATTATAACATCGGTCAAAGGCATCAGGTTCAGTTTTCCACCTCAAAATTGGGAAATGACGTCAATATTGACTACCTTTGCAGTGTAACAATCACCGATTACCGCATGCACTACCTATCCACCTCAGGAAAACATAGCACGGAAATGCGCTCGGCGCTGCTCAACGTATCCGCTCCGGACGGCTCTCTTTATATACCCGAGCAGCTCCCGGTGCTCCCCACCGCGTTTATCCGAAATATGCCTGATATGACACCTGAGGAAATCGGGTTTGCCGTTGCCAATAAGTTGCTAGGCGATGTGATAGGCGGAGACGAGCTGCGAGGGGTCATTC
>CAZHDH010000059.1:0-15114 GCA_964531245.1 uncultured Bacteroides sp.
GCCTCGTGTTTGGCTGACATTACATTATTGTCGTCGAACACCTGCACGCGATAGCCCACACGCGTGTTGCCTTGGGAATGAGCTACACTCTCGGGCTTGTCGTGATGTTCATCTTCTATCATTACAGAAGATGTGCGTGGAGCCAGACAACGCGTCATACCTGCCGGCAGAATCAGAGTGATACTGCCGGGATCGGTAATCTCGCGCACTATGGGCAGGCTGTCTGCCGGTGTCTGAGCCGTCAAAGACGGAACAGATACCGACAGAGCCAATAAGGATGCAATAATCAGCCTATTCATTGAGCTATAATACTTTCTTATTAAAATCAGAAAGCGTTAACGATGCCCATGAAGTCGGCGCATTTGAGCGAAGCACCACCGATGAGGCCGCCGTCAATGTCGGGTTTGGCAAAGAGTTCGGCAGCGTTAGAGGGCTTGCAAGAGCCACCGTAGAGGATCGAGGTGTTGTCGGCTACTTCGTTGCCATATTTAGCAGCGATAGTTGCGCGGATATGAGCGTGCATATCTTCAGCCTGGTCGGGGGTAGCGGTTTTGCCGGTTCCGATAGCCCATACGGGTTCGTAAGCGAGGATGATTTTAGAGAAATCTTCGGCGCTGAGGTCAAAGAGAGCTTCTTCAATCTGAGTCTTTACAACATCGTTGAAAGTACCGTTTTCGCGTTCTTCGAGCACTTCGCCGATGCAGAAGATAGGAGTGAGGCCGTTGGCGAGGGCGAGACCGAGCTTTTCACGCAGGATCTTGGAATCTTCACCGTAGTATTGGCGGCGTTCGCTGTGGCCCAGAATTACGTAAGTAGCACCGGTAGAGGCCACCATGGGAGCGGAAACTTCGCCGGTATAAGCACCAGAAGCGTGGTCGGCGCAGTTTTCAGCACCAAGACCCAGAACATTCTGGTCGATGCAAGCGGCGATGGGTGCGAGGTGGGTGAAGGGTACGCAGATGATAACGTCACATTTGGGTTTAGCGGCTGCTACAGCTGCGTTTACTTCTTCGGCAAGTTTCAGACCCTCGGGAAGGGTGGTGTTCATTTTCCAGTTGCCGGCTACAATATTCTTTCTTATATTTTTAGAGAATGGATTCTCAGTGCAAAGTTAACAAAAAAATATGGTAAATTACTATTTCGGGACGCTTTTTTATAGCTTTTTTAATGTATCAGGGTGGCTAAAGCGAGTATTCAGGGCACAAACTCGCTAATTCCGGTATTGGATGACTTGAAGAGCGAACGAGCTGATTTAGAGAAAGGTATAGCTCCGGAATGTTTTGAACGGTCGGGCCACACGAGTTTGAAATTGGTGTGGCTGTCGCCCGGTTCGGTGTAAACGAGCGAATAGGAGGCATCTTTGACACGCGCGATGCCATCGTCGTCGCGCTCTATCAGTACTTTCACGATCGCCCCACCGCGGGTGTCGCGGGTTTTCATATTAGAAATGAAATTGCCCAAAGAGTAAACTATCAAGCGTTTTCCGCCCGTTCCGTTGTCAACAAGATGTATGGGTTGTACTACGTGCGGATGTCCTCCTATTATCAAATCTACTCCGTGCTGTGCAAGAAATTCGGTGAGCTGACGCTGCGACGTATGTTCGTGAAGCTGATATTCGATGCCCCAATGTATGCAGGCAGCGATTATTTCGGCACCCGCAGCGCGGGCGGAATCAATATCGCGCGCTATCTGTTCACGGTCAATATAATCGACTACTGCGGATCCATTGGGCGTGAACCCGTTGGTGCCGTAAGTGTAATTAAGAAAGCCTACCTTTATTCCGTTGATATTCTTGATGAATGGAAGTGTCTGCGCGCGTTCGTCGCGAGATTTATAGGTGCCTATATGATCCAATCCGCGGATTTCCAAGGAATCGATTGTAGCCTGTAAACCATTGCTGCGGCGATCCAGAGTGTGATTGTTGGCGGTAAGAAATAGGTCGAATCCTGCATCGGAAAGCGCGTCGATAAAGCCGGCCGGTGCGTTAAAACAAGGATAGCCGGAGTAGGGTGCTCCGGCTGTCGGTGTTTCAAGATTCACTACGGCGTAATCGGCGTTAAGGACGTATGGGGCGATACTATCGAAGTAGCCCCCGAAGTCGTATCCACCACGAGTTGACGATGCCTTTGATGCAGCATCAATCTGTGCCTGATGCATCATAGCATCTCCGGCAAACAAAATCTCGGCACTGTCGCGGCCAAACAGCAACGACAGAAATGAAACCAAGAGTATCGCCGGAGAAAATACCACAGATTTATTTTGCAGAATGACGTTGAGCAGCGAGCATCGTATTCTTCATCAGCATGGCTATGGTCATGGGGCCAACACCACCGGGAACGGGGGTAATGAATGAACACTTTTCGGCTACGTTTTCAAAATCAACATCACCGCTGAGGCGGAAACCGCTTTTCTTCGATGCATCGGGCACACGGGTTGTACCCACATCAATCACGGTAGCACCATCCTTTACCATATCTGCCTTGACAAAGCCGGGGCGACCCAAAGCAGCCACAAGGATGTCGGCCTGGCGGGTTATATCAGCAAGATTTTCGGTACGAGAATGACATACAGTAACTGTGGAGTCAATTCCTTTCTGCATCATGAGCGCAGCAAGCGGTTTACCTACGATATTGCTGCGACCGATGATGACGCAATGTTTTCCGGCAGTTTCGATGCCGTAACGTTTTAGCAACTCAACTATTCCGGCAGGTGTGGCAGAATGGAAGCAAGGCAGGCCGATTGACTGCAAGCCTACATTGACAGGATGAAAACCGTCCACATCCTTTTCGGGCAGTATGGCCTCGGTGATGCGCTGCTCGTCGATATGCTTAGGCAGAGGGAGCTGGACAATGAATCCATCGACATCTGAATCTGCATTGAGTGAGTCGATTAATGATAATAATTCATCCTCTGTAACATCATCCTCGCGGCGGATTACAGTGGATTTGAAGCCACAGGCTTCGCAAGCCTTGACTTTATTGGCCACGTAAGTTTCGCTTCCGCCGTCGTGCCCTACGAGTACAGCCACGAGATGTGGTTTACGGCCTTGTGTTTTTTCAAAATCGGCAGCTTCCTGCGCAATTTCAGCTTTAATTTGTGCTGAGGTTGCTTTTCCGTCTATCAGTTGCATATCTTGGATTTATTAACGACGCATTCCTTTCATACCTTTGAGCCCCTTCATCATGGCCATAGGATTTTTCATTGAGCCCACCGAGCGCATCATCTGTCGGGTCTGTTCAAACTGTTTGAGCAGGCGGCTGACATCCTGCACGGATGTACCCGAACCCGAAGCGATACGTTTCACACGTGTACCCTTGATTACCTCGGGGTGTTCGCGTTCGTGCGGAGTCATTGAATTGATGATAGCTTCAACGCCTTTGAAAGCGTCATCGGGAATATCAATATCCTTGATGGCTTTACCCAGGCCGGGGATCATAGCTGCGAGATCCTTCAGATTACCCATATTCTTGATCTGCTGAATCTGCTTATAGAAATCCACAAAGGTATATTGGTTTTTGCGGAGCTTGCGTGCGAGTTCTTCGGCTTCCTTCTCGTCAAACTGCTGCTGTGCGCGTTCTACAAGCGACACGATGTCGCCCATACCCAGGATACGGTCGGCCATACGAGCAGGGTGGAATACGTCTATGCCGTCGAGGGTTTCGCCCGTACCTACAAATTTGATGGGCTTATTAACCACAGTGCGGATTGAGAGAGCCGCACCACCGCGGGTATCACCGTCGAGTTTTGTGAGCACTACACCGTCAAAATCAAGGCGCTCGTTGAAAGTCTTGGCTGTATTAACAGCGTCCTGACCTGTCATAGAATCCACCACGAACAGAGTTTCAGAGGGATTGATAGCCTTCTTGATAGCTTCAATTTCCTTCATCATTTCCTCGTCCACCGCAAGGCGACCGGCTGTATCCACTATCACCAGATCGTTATGATTCTGCTTTGCGAAGTCGAGAGCTTTCTTTGCGATATCCACGGGATCTTTACTTCCCTCGATTGTGAATACGGGTACTTCAATGCTTTCGCCAAGCACTTTGAGCTGATCAATAGCCGCCGGACGATATACGTCGCAGGCCACAAGCAGCGGGCGCATAGCCTTCTCGCTCTTGAGCTTTTTGGCGAGCTTGCCTGAGAATGTGGTTTTACCGGAACCTTGCAAACCCGACATAAGAATCACCACGGGCTTATACTTAAGATTAAGATCAGCGGCACTACCGCCCATCAGGGTGGCGAGTTCATCGTGCACGATTTTTACCATCAGTTCGCTGGGTTTCACGGCTGTAAGCACATCCATACCCAAGGCTTTGGTCTTTACGGTGTCGGTGAATGTTTTGGCAACCTTATAGTTTACGTCGGCGTCAATAAGGGCACGGCGCACATCTTTAAGAGTCTCGGCAACGTTGATTTCGGTGATTTTGCCTTGACCTTTAAGTATTTTGAAACTCCGTTCGAGTCTGTCGCTTAATTTTTCAAACATAGGGGGGAGGGAAGATGATTATAAAATTCTCACACAAGGCGATTGGTGAGGGTATCAGGGAAAATCACCGTGGGAGTGAAAGTCTTGGCTTCCTCGTAGGGCATTGATGCGTATGACATTATTATGACAATATCGCCGGGCTGCACCATACGTGCCGCTGCACCATTGAGGCAAATAACGCCACTGCCACGCTCGCCGGGTATAGTATATGTGTCCAGGCGTGCGCCATTATTATTATTAACAATGTAGACGCGCTCTCCGGGAAGGATGTTTGCGGCATCGAGCAAATCGGCATCAATGGTTATGCTGCCTATATAATCAAGGCGTGCTTCAGTCACCGTCACACGGTGGATTTTCGATTTCAGAATTTCAACGTTCATTTTAATCGTTGAACGGGGGTTACACTTTCTTAAACTTAATGTTGTCAATCAGGCGCACATCGCCGAGCCACACAGTGATGCAGCCGATTGCGCCGTGTTTGGTTTCATTCACACTTTTAACGGGCTGAAGGGTGTCGGCATCCACGATGTCAAAGTATTCAACCTCCATAAGAGGATTGGAATTAATTTCATCAACTACAATATCGTGAATAGATTGCAGGTCCAGACCACAGTCATGTAATTCTGCACCGGCCAGCATTGCCTGACGGATTTCAGGAGCCACAGAGCGCTGCTCGGGTGTAAGACGCACGTTGCGCGAACTCATTGCCAGACCGTCTACTTCGCGCACAATCTCACAGGGAACGATTTGTCCTTTGAAACCTACGATATCGGCCATTGAGCGTATTACGGCAATCTGCTGATAGTCTTTCTCGCCGAAATAAGCGCGATCGGGCTGTGCATAATCAAACAGTTTGCTTACTATCTGCGCCACGCCGTTGAAATGTCCGGGACGCATAGCCCCCTCCATTACCTCGGCCACCGGACCGAGTTCGAACACTCGGGTATCGGGTTCGGGATATATCTCCTCAACCGTGGGCACAAAAGCCACGTCTACACCGGCTTCTTCCAGCAGGGCGCAATCGGCTTCCACAGTGCGTGGATATGTGTTCAGGTCGTTCTGATTATTGAATTGGGTAGGGTTGACAAACACACTTACGACTACAAAATCGCATTCCTTGCGTGCACGTTCAACCAACGAAATGTGACCGGCGTGCAGGGCACCCATCGTGGGCACCAGGCCTATGGTTTTGCCTTCAGATTTTGCTGCTGTCACAGCATCTCGCAAACCGGAAACGGTAGTTATGATTTTCATTTTTATGTCTTAGCTAAAAACGCTGCAAATTTACGTAATCTGGCCGAAGTATGCAACTAATCATGACAAAAAATACTTTATGCTCAGTCCACCAATTGCACCTCAGCGTGCTTAGGAAGTAACGATAGCATACTTTTAGTACCCCTAAGCACAACACAAAAATCTACTTTATCAAGGAGTTCATAAAAAGTGTGTCCGTCACGTTGATGCAAGAAAGGTCCGACATACGGTGTGACTATCAAATTTTGAATCCTATAGATTATTTATGGCTGCCGTATTGGAAAGATTTTTGTAACTTTGCACTTGAAATGAATATGAAAATAAAGACCCCGCGCGGGGCATTTGCAGGTTATCTGGCAGGGATTATAGCTGCTGCTACTTTTGGACTTAATCCGGCCTTTGCCGTCCCCATGATGAGGGAGGGCATGGATGTGGTATCTATACTTTTTTACCGATATATGCTATCGGTGCCGCTTATGATTCTGGTCTTGGCAATCAAGCGGCAAAATGTAATCCTCGGTAAAAAGTGTATTTTATGCGCGCTTGGAGCGGGCGTATTGATGTCGATGAGCAGTGTGACGCTGTTTGAAAGCTACAAATATTTGTCGGTGGGTGTGGCATCCGGCCTTATATTTATTTATCCGCTGTTTGTAGCACTGATAATGGTGGCTTTTTTTCGCGAGAAGATGAATATCGTCACGGCTGTGGGTATTCTTTGCGCCATTCTTGGAGTATTTATGATATGTTTCCCCGGCGGAGGTATTGTGGTATCATGGTTCGGAGTAGGGATAGTGACAATGTCGGCTTTGTTTTATGCCCTTTATATTGTGTTCGTGAACCGCGACCCCATGCGCTCGGCAAATACTTTCGCTCTCACACTTTGGGTATTGATTTCGGGTGCTATTGTCACGGGGATATGTGTCGCAGCTTCCGGTCATTTGGATATACCTGCGCATACGTCGGGTTGGATGAATCTGTGGATGCTGGCGTTATTGCCTACGCTGCTGTCGCTGTTGTGTACCAATATGGCAATTGATCGTATCGGCCCCACGCCCACAGCAGTATTGGGTGTATTTGAGCCTGTTACGGCCGTGCTTCTCGGTATGGTGATGTTTAATGAAATGTTGACCATGGTACAATGGGTCGGGCTTGCAATCATCCTTGCTTCGGTATCGGCGATTATGCTCAGAAAGGAACTCGCCAAACACCTGAGGAGGCTGTTTCCGGGAAGTAGTCGGGGGCAGATGTAATAAAGCGAGCTTTTTCACGTTATATGGTTATGCGACCAATCTATAGACAGATATTGCCTCTACTCGTGGCTTGTGCCATACCATTTGCCGGACACGCTCAGGAAAGTGCCTCGGGGTATTCGTGGCTTAACATATCCTCGTCAAGCCGCATTTATGGCCTTGGCGGATTGAATATATCATTGGTAGATGATGATATTCAGACCATCGATCAAAATCCCGCATTGCTTGGTGGCGAAATGTCCGGGCAGATAGGCATAAACTATATGCACTATATCGGTGGCTCAAATTTTGCCGGTGTTCGCTATGCTCATTCGGCCGGTGAACGCGCTGCCTGGGCTGCCAACATCCAATATTTCGGGTATGGCTCTATCCGTGAGACATTACCCGATGGCACTATAGTAGGCGATTTCTCACCGAAAGATGTATCATTCGGAGCTGCCTATTCCCGCGACATCACTGATAATCTGCGCGGCGGCATCAACTTCAAAATGCTATACAGCGGATATGCCGATTATACAGCTTTTGCACTTGCCGCCGATGTAGGCATCAATTACTATAATCCGGATCGCGACCAGTCGTTTTCGGTAGTACTCGCCAATATGGGTGGCCAGATTAAACGTTTTGATCAGGCTTATGATCGTCTGCCCTTTGACATACGCTTAGGTTGGTCGCAGTCGTTCGGTTCGTTCCCGGTGCGTTTCAGCGTCACGGCATGGAATCTCACCAAATGGAAATTGCCTTACATCGAAACCGGTGACGGCAGTCAAGATGCCGACCCCGTGGTTAAGGATTCCTTCACCAGCAATCTTTTCCGGCATCTGGTATTCGGGGCCGATCTTATTTCCTCTCCAAATTTCTATATTGGTGTGGGTTATAACTACAAGACCCGTTCAGATATGGCCACGTATAAACGCAGCTTCATATCCGGATGGTCGCTGGCCGGAGGGTTCAAAGGCAAAGCATTTGCAGTAGGCTTGGCTTTGGCCCAGCCTCATACCGGCGCCACCACTTTTATGGTAAATCTTAATCTGAGTCTTAACGACTTGTTAAACCGATGAATTCCGATAAGAAAATTATAGTAGCTATCGACGGCCTTTCCGGCTCGGGTAAAAGCACGATGGCACGCCGCCTGGCCTCGCAGGTGGGTTACAGATATATTGATTCGGGCGCGATGTTCCGCGCTGTGACACTCTATGGCCTGCAATCAGGATGTTTTACATCTCCGGACGATGACCCTTCGCAACTGATTTCTGCCGCGGAATCGCTCGAAATAGATTTCGTACCCCAACCCGACGGCACTCAGCATACCACCCTGAACGGTAAGGATGTCGAGTCGCTCATACGCACAATGGAGGTCAACCGAATGGTGTCGCCCGTGGCTACCATTCCGGCTATTCGCCATCAGCTGGCCCGCATGCAGCAGAAGCTTGGGTTCAGCAAAGGTATAGTGATGGATGGCCGCGACATTGGCACCACTGTGTTTCCGGATGCAGAGCTCAAAATTTATGTTGATACACCGGCTGAGGTTCGTGCCCGCAGGCGTTACAACGAGATGATTGCTTCGGGTGCGAATGTTGATTTTGATCAAGTGCTCGAAAACCTTGTATCACGCGACAAGATTGATATGTCGCGCGCCGAGAGTCCGCTTCGTAAAGCCGATGATGCTGTTGTGCTTGATAATTCAGATATGACGCTTGCTCAGCAGGACGCGTGGATACTAAATCAGTTTGAACAAGCTTTAAATAAAGCGACCGATGCCGTCTCCGATAATTGAAATCGACAGCAAATCGGGTTTTTGCTTCGGTGTGGTGACAGCCATACGCAAAGCCGAAACAGAGCTTGAAGCGTCCGGCCAGCTGTATTGCCTGGGCGACATTGTGCATAATAATAATGAGGTGGAACGTTTAGAGGGGTGCGGTCTGAAAACCATCACCCACGATGACCTCGGCAAGCTGCACGATGTAAAGGTGCTTTTACGAGCCCACGGCGAGCCGCCATCTACGTATAAAATTGCCCGAGATAATAATATTTGCATCATTGATGCCACTTGCCCCGTGGTGCTTCAACTTCAAAAACGTATCAAAGCCACTTACGACAGCCCCGGTTCGCCCCAGATCGTGATTTACGGTCAGACGGGGCACGCGGAGGTTAACGGACTTGTGGGGCAGACCGATGGCACAGCCATTGTGGTGGAAAGCTTAGCCGATATTGATCGCATTGATTTTTCGCGCGATATCGCTCTTTATTCCCAAACAACCAAGAGTGTTGAGGGCCTTAATGAACTGGCCCGCGAAATAAATCAACGTCTGCATCCCGGTGCCACGCTCACTGTTCACGATACCGTATGCAGGCAGGTAGCCGGACGTGTGGATCATCTCAGACAATTTGCTGCCGGTCATTCGCTCATTATTTTTGTCGCAGGTGCCAAAAGCAGTAACGGTAAGATTTTGTTTAACCACTGTCGTGCGGTAAATTCTAATTCTTATCTTATAAGTGATGCCTCCGAGCTTCGTCCCGAATGGATTCGTGATACCGATACCATCGGAATTTGTGGAGCTACATCTACCCCCCGCCGCCTCATGGAGCAAGTGCGCGACAAGATATTGGAGATAATTTAACGTGAAAGATTTTATAGCAATAGACGTCGAGACGGCCAACTTCGAGCCATCAAGCATCTGCGCCATCGGTGCCGTGAAAGTGGTGGACGGCCAGATTGTGGATTCTAAATACACCCTGGTGCGTCCCGAACCAGATTACTACTCCTATCGTTGTGTGAGCGTGCATGGTATCACCAAGCAGGATACCTTTGACGCACCCTCGTTTGGCACCGTATGGACACAATGGCAATCTTGGCTTCAGGGTTTTACGCTCGTGGCCCACAATGCTGCGTTCGACTCCAAATGCATTCGCTTCGCTTGCAATTTATATGGAATCATACCGCCCGACGATTGGCGGTGTACACTCGTTGCAGCGCGTAAGCAGATTCCCCGCGCCATGCTCCAATCGAAATCGCTTGACAGCCTCTGCGACTTTTTCGCAATACCATTGAAACATCATCACAACGCCCTTGACGATGCTTCTGCCTGCGCTCGTCTGGGTATTATCTTGGGTGAATTATGACCGAGAACGATATACAGCAACCCATAGTGGACACGCAGTCCAAACGCCCCAGGCGTATGCGTAAGCCACTGAAGCCGCGTAAAAAACGTAAGCAAGCTCAGCCGCTGTCGGCCAAGATTGCCGATTTCCTGCAGCTGCTTAAGCAAAAGCTTCCTGATATGCAGCATCGCAAAATCCACAAGGGGCGTTTGTCGCTTGTACTCACTCCAGTGGTGGTGTTGGTAGTGCTTATTATAATTCTTTGCTCAAATTTCGGAAATCCCGGCGAGATTTACCGCTCCTTTGCCGATAAGGATGATCACAGCACAGAAGCCGCTGAAGCCGGACGCCGTGATGCCGAGCGCGTGCTGCATACCGCCAAAGGTTCGATGGAACGCGACGGCGCATTGCTATATCTTCACGCGCGCGCTTCAGCTCTGCGTATGAATGGCTACGAAACCGCGGCCGACGACTATATGGCCGGAGCCAACGAATTACTCCGATCCCGTAATATCATTCAGTAAGAATACCGTTTTGGTATTTTCTTGTTAGGATCTTTGCAAAATAATCAAAAGATATGTATCTTTGCAACTGAATACTAAATCTGTTGATTATGAAATACATATATTCAATCGTTATCCTACTGTTTGCCTTTTTGAATCTTTCGGCTCAGGAAGTTTCGGAATATTTCAGCGTCGGGGGGCCGATAGAGTTCTGCGGCACCGAGTATAATCTTGCTTGGAGTTCACATCCTATTGACGATTATTATATGCAAGAATATCTTCCGAAGGGCGAGAATTTTGAACATTACAATCAGATGTTCAGTGTATCGGTAATATTCTGGGATCGGACTGCAAAAGAATCTGTTCAAGCTAAAATCGCCGAACTTAACGAGCGTAAAAAATCAGATCCTGTAATCAATTATAACGTGCTTGAAAAGGACGGTGAGTACCTGCTTGAATTTATAGTGAGCGACACCAATGGTGATGAAATCAATACTGTTGAAGTAGATCTGCATCACTATAAGCAAATGGTTATCAATGGACGAAAGGCCACTGTGCTTAGCTTCTATTCTGCTCGTGGATATGGCGATGATATTTTGCCGTTTATACAATCAATTCCAGATAAACGAGGCGATTGGTATGAAGCGATGGCTAAACTGAACATTACGCCGGTCTTTCCTTAAAAATTAGAGAAATATTGCCTTATGAAGCGTCTTGAGGAAATGACTCTTCATGAGTTGTGGCAATTATTTCCGATACAATTGACGCCACCGAATCCCCGATGGCCGCTTTGGGCAGATCATGAAATCTGCTCATTACGTGAATGCTTCGGCGACATTCCCACCCAGATATATCATATCGGAAGTACCGCAATTCATGGAATATGGGCCAAGCCGATTATAGATCTGATAGTGGAGACACCGGATGTACGGAGCTTCCCCACTCTTAAAGCCCTGATAACAGAAGCAGGATATATCTGCATGAACGAATCAGGCTCACGCATTGATTTCAATAAAGGATACACACCGCAAGGATTTGCCGAAAAGGTATTTCACCTACATCTGCGCACCTCAGGCGATTGCGATGAAATCTTTTTTCGCGACTATCTGAATACTCAGCTCGATGTGGCAAAAGAGTATGAAGCACTGAAATTATCATTATGGAAGCATTTGGAGCACAATCGCGACGGTTATACCCAAGGCAAAACCGATTTCGTGAGTCATTATACTACTCTTGCAAAAGATTTGGCTCTTAGAGCTGCTTGCGGCGGAAAATAAAATTGCGACCGAGGTATTTTTCGCGCACTATGGGGTTTTCGGCCAGTTCCTCTGATGTGCCCTGAAATAATATTCTACCTTCGAATAGCAGATACGAACGGTCGGTAATCGACAGAATTTCCGGAGCATTATGGTCGGTAATCAAAATACCGATATTCTTCTCTTTCAAGCGATAAACCACGCGCTGGATATCCTCGACAGCCACAGGGTCAACCCCCGCGAATGGTTCGTCAAGCATAATGAACTTTGGGTCAATTGCCAAGCAACGGGCAATTTCGGTGCGTCGGCGCTCGCCACCCGATAGGTTTTCACCTAAGTTACGGCGCACTTCACCAAGGTTAAATTCCTCGATTAAGCTTTCGAGTTTTTCTTTCTGATATTCCTTTGATTTTCCGGTGAGTTGCAGAATGGTGCGAATATTATCCTCAACAGTCATTTTACGGAAAACGGAAGCATCCTGAGCCAGATAACCTATGCCGTTTTGGGCACGCTTATACACCGGGAATTTGGTGATATCCTTGTCGTTAAGAAAGATTCGGCCTTCGTTCGGGGTGATGAGTCCGGTGGTCATATAGAACGTGGTGGTTTTACCCGCTCCGTTGGGGCCCAGCAATCCTACGATTTCTCCCTGTTTCACATTGATAGATACGTGATTTGCCACCGTACGCTTGCCGTAACGCTTCACAAGATTGTCGGTGCGTAACACCATTGGAGCCTCGGCATCGGTTTCCAGAGGCTCGGAATCAATATCTGCGTGGGGTAGGGTATCAGAGGGGATGTTTTGCTTTACACCCTCGACTTCGGGAAATTCCAGCAACGATGGAGCCTGCTGCTCCTCGTCCCTGTTACGGTCCAGACGAAATTGAATACCCATTCTTATCGATTTTTACGCAGACGGCTTTCAATATAGTCGGTAAGCAGATTGATAGCCACAGTGTTAGACCCACCCTGAGGCACAATCAGATCTGCATAATCCTTACACGGAGCTATATAACGATTGTGCATAGGCTTAAGGATATTTTCATAACGGTCGATCACCATCTGCGGTGTGCGTCCGCGTTCTATACAGTCGCGGGCAATTACGCGGATAAGACGGTCGTCGGCATCTGCATCCACAAACACTTTCACATCCATCATCCGGCGCAATTCAGGATCAGTAAGCACCAGAATACCCTCAACTATCACTACATCAGCCGGTTTCACAGGCACAGTCTCAGGCTGGCGCGTGCAAGTAAGATAGGAGTACGTAGGCATCTCGATTGCATTACCTTCCTTAAGCTGTTTAAGATGGTCAACTAACAACGACCATTCAATAGCTGCCGGCTCGTCAAAATTAATCTTACTTCGCTCCTCCACAGGCACATGGCTTGAATCCTTATAATAATTATCCTGAGGAATCACAGCCACCTCACCCGAAGGAAACGAGTTAATGATTTTATTTACGACGGTAGTCTTGCCCGAACCGGTGCCACCTGCAATGCCGATGATGATCATAACGAAATTTATTTCTTAAATTTCTGCGAAGTTAGCAAATATTCCCCAACCCACCAAACCTCCGGCCATATTTCTGATTTTCGTGTCTATATAGTCGCGACCCAACCAACGGCACGCCCATCCGTATGCACACCATTCCCCGACGCCGAAAACGCCCGGACGGGATATAACTTTATTCGAACCAGACTACGACCCCGATGGATCTTCAGAACCAATATACATAAAGTATCTTTTGATATCTTGCGGATTATTCATAACTTTGCAGTATGGCTTGTACAACTGAATATATTGATTTCGTATGTAACGTTCTTGCCCCTCTTGGCGCGGTGCGGTATCGAAAAATGATGGGAGATTATGTTATTTATGTAAATGATAAATGTGTAATAACAGCTTGCGACAACTGCGCATATATCAAAAAATTAAAGTGTATAGAACTCCTTATGGCCGGCGCTGAAACAGGATATGCCTATGAAGGTGCAAAAGAAAGTTACATCTTAGACTTTTCAGATCAACGGAAAGTTCGTGAGGTTATATCTACTATTTGGGAGGCATTGCCGAATCCCAAAAAGAGAAGTTAAGCGTCTTTTCACCACCGTCATAAGATTCATACTTCACCGAAATTCTCGTACCAATGGGTGCAGACGCGAACTTGCTCCAACTATGGCGGCGAGCATATTGTTATCGTCGGCGATAAGGTCGATATAATCAGGATCCTCAAGCCGGATTCAGTTTTATCGTTCATGCCCCGGGCGGTTGCTATATGTTGCCGTTGTTATATTTCATATACTTACTTAGTGTGTCGCTACACGGAGTAAGATTGCCGACACAGTTTTCCAAGGTAAGCACGCAGGGACACTTCATCACATTACTATGGTTCGTTGTGACGAGTATTACAACCGTTTCTGTAATAGTCTTTGACGTTTAACCGTATAGAGCTAATTTTTTTTCAAGTAAAGTTTTCTTTTTTATCCCTTAGTAACCTATTTATCGCAAATAATGATTTTCAGCAGATTGTTCATACTCCAAAATATATCACATCAAAATATGGAGGTAAATGATTAGTAATAAGCGACATAATAGACCAAACTTTCAATGGATAGAGGTGTTGTTTTTATAAACCAAACAAGAATATGGAAGCAATACATTGGCCTAAAGAATTTACACCCGGTTTCACCGACAATTTTGTGTCGGCTGAAACATATGTGGCAGGACTCACTGCCGAAGAAGTTTTCCCTTATCTCACTCATGCCCATATCTGGCATGACTATTATGATGGGGCAAGTGATGTCAAACTTAGCGGAAGTGATGAAAAGCCTGAACTCAAAGAGGGCACAAAGTTCTCATTCAATATCATTGGCTGGGACGTGACAGCTGAGGTCGTTGAGTTTGTCGAACCGTCAAAAGATCGTCCCGGGCGTTTGTCTTGGCATGGTTGGGTACCTGGTGATGAGAACACACGATTTGATGCCCTGCATGGTTTTCTTTTTGAAAATATGCCCGACGGGAGGGTTCGTATCCTCACGCAGGAGTCTGAAATCGGAAAACCTGCCGCAGAACTTGCGAAGTCACATTCAGCCTCATTATTGGTAGGTTTTCAGGCATGGCTCGATGGTATGGTTGATTTCGCCAGAAAGAAAGTCAGATTGGACTAAACCATAATGGCTATACAATAGTCAGTAAACCTTATATAACTAACAAAGAAAGGAAATATATATGCATTTTTCAAGTGGAATTAACAGACCTCCTTACGA
>CAZHDH010000060.1:0-15055 GCA_964531245.1 uncultured Bacteroides sp.
CGGCGCCACCATCAGCATAATGTTCGCACCATAATCCACACGTTTATTTTTTACGTATGTATTAGTGTAATTGATGCGCTTGACATTGGCCGGGGGTATGATATAAGCACCTAATAGCCACGTAGCCAGAGCAATTACGGCTGCCGATATGAGGTAGGGCCGCAGCAGTCGCCGGTAGCTTATGCCGCTTGAGAGCATCGCCACAATCTCGTTGTGCGACGCCAGCTTGGTAGTAAAAAAAATTACGGCTATAAAGACAAACAGTGGCGAAAACTGATTGGCGAAGTAGGGCAGGAAGTTGATGAAATAGTCGACGATAGTGGCCTTAAGCGGAGCTTTAAGGAACGAGTCGAACTTTTCGTTGACATCAAACATCACCACGATTGCCAGCAGTAACGCAATCGCGAAAATGTAAGTGCCCAGAAACTTACCGATTATATATCTGTCAAGACGTTTGAACATATCGAATTACAAGCGGCGTTGCACCTTTTCCACCATTTCAGCCTTCCACGTGGGGAATGTGCCGTCGATAATATGCTTGCGGGCCTCTCCTACGAGCCACAGATAGAATGAAAGGTTGTGAATCGAAGCTATCTGCATGGCCAACAATTCCTTGGCAATGAAAAGGTGACGCAGATAAGCACGCGAATACACACGATCCACTTCACAAGGCGAATCGGCCCAGATGGGGCTGAAGTCGTTCTCCCACTTCTTGTTGCGCATATTCATGATGCCTTCGGGGGTGAAGAGCATACCATTGCGGCCGTTGCGTGTGGGCATCACGCAGTCCATCATATCCACACCGCGGTCAATCGCCTCAAGTATATTGGCCGGTGTGCCTACACCCATCAGGTAACGCGGACGGTCGGTGGGGAGGATGTCGTTCACCACCTCGATCATTTCATACATCACCGGTGTGGGTTCGCCCACAGCCAGGCCGCCTATTGCATTACCTTCGGCACCGAGGTCGGCCACGAAACGCGCGCTGTCGCGTCGCAGTTCCGGATATGTGCAACCCTGCACTATGGGGAAGAAAGCCTGGTTGAAACCATACAGAGGTTCAGTTTCGTTAAAGTGCTTCCATCCGCGCAGCAGCCAGCGATGCGTGAGGTCGAGCGACCGCCGGGCGTATGTGAAATCGGCCGTGCCCGGGGTGCATTCGTCCAGAGCCATCATGATGTCGGAACCAATGGTGCGCTGAATGTCCACAGTCTTTTCAGGTGTGAAAAGGTGTTTCGAGCCGTCGATATGGCTTCGGAAATATGCGCCTTCCTCTTTCAGCTTACGGTTGGCCGATAGAGAAAACACCTGAAAGCCGCCGCTATCGGTGAGAATAGGCTTATCCCAGCCGTTGAATTTATGTAATCCTCCGGCTTGTGAAATAATCTCCATGCCGGGGCGCAGGTAAAGGTGATAAGTGTTGCCAAGGATGATTTGGGCGCGAACATCGTCGCGCAGCTCGCGGGTGTGGACACCCTTGACGGTGCCGGCGGTGCCCACAGGCATAAAAATAGGAGTCTGAATATCGCCGTGGTCAGTTGAGATCACCCCGGCGCGGGCGTTTGTGCCCTGAGGAGTTGCTTCAAGTTTGAAGTTCATGTCTGTCAGATTTTTCGTATGTCTTCAATACGCACAATCCCGTGCAGGATGGCATAAATGGTGATACCGGCAGCCGAATGGATGTCAAGCTTCGCACTGATGTTGCGTCGATGGGTGGCTACGGTGTGCACCGAAAGGAAAAGTTCCTGTGCAATCTCTTTGTTGCTCAGGCCGCGTGCTATAGCCGATATGATGTCGCGCTCGCGGGGGGTAAGTTCAATGTCGCCGTTGGCATCAAGGCGGGCTGCGGGTTCTTCGGAGTGTGTTTGCTTAATGTGTCGGGCGGCATGGTTTTCCAGCTGCACCACCGCGGGTACAAACAGATGATCCTCCACGGCGCAATGGGTGTTCAGATCACGCTCGCACATCACAAGATCAAACAGCAGCGAGTTCATAACATCAGTATTATCAGTTTCGCTGGTGTAATGGCATATAAGGATGTCTTTGAGTTCGCGCAGCTTGCGGGCGATAGGGGCGTGTGTGTCCTTGAAATGAGCAATGTTATAATCCTTGCTACTCTCGCCGGCCAGCAGCGCCTCGACATATACGAATACGTGGGAGTTCTCATACTCCATGTGTCGGCGCACCTCCTCCACATAGCTGTCGAAAAATCGAATGGCCAGGAGCGCGAAATCGTGGTCGTGCACCGCACTGATAGCCTCGATCAGATGCTTGCGCACCGAGGGCAGCCGATAGTCAAGGAAGTAAGAATGAGCGCTTTTGAGGTATTTAATAAGCGACGATGCATCCACGCCGTCGGGGTCAAATGGCTTGGAGCTTATAAAATTGATAACCGCTAAAAAAGTAGGGGTATCCACATTATGGGCTGCACATACGTGTCCCACGGAGCTGTCTCCAAACCCCAATGGGATTCCGAAACGGCTCATAACGGGGAGTAGCAGCGCATTATCGGCCACTACATCGCGCATACGGTCGGTTGACTTATACTCTTTCATTTCCAGACTACAAAGTTAAACAATCGCAAATTAACGTCCAAGAAAAGACCCTAAAAAAGTGTGTTTGTGCGCTTGATGGTATTATAAAGTGGGTGGGTAAAGGGTCTCGCGTAGTGGCACTATTCCTTTGGATGGGAGCGCTTACGGATTTCGTAGTGAGTGCGGTTATAATCGAGCAAAACAAAACGACCCGAGATTTCTCTCGGGTCATCCTGTGATTCGCACAGGATTCAAACCTGTAACCTTCTGATCCGTAGTCAGATGCTCTATTCAGTTGAGCTAGCGAACCGTGATTTTTGCGATTGCGGTGCAAAGTTACGGCTTATTTTTTATCTGACCAAATTTTTCGGCCACTTTTTTCGTAAATTTTTAGCAACATCTTTTTTGATTGATTTTACACATTATTATATATAATGGGGTTTGTGTATTCAGAGTATTTTTTGTATCTTTGCACTTGATTTGACCCCTCAATAGGGCTGTCCTCTCACTCATAGTTAAATCAGAAAATCACTTACCTAATTTCCTATATGGAAGAAACTCAACAGAATTATGGCGCCAATCAGATCCAGGTGCTTGAAGGCCTTGAGGCCGTGCGCAAGCGTCCTGCGATGTATATCGGCGACATTTCAGCCAAAGGTCTGCATCATCTCGTGTATGAGGTGGTAGATAACTCGATCGACGAGGCTTTGGCAGGGTATGCTAAGAATATCAGTGTTACTATCAATGCCGACAATTCTATCACCGTGGTGGATGATGGACGTGGTATTCCCGTCGATTTCCACGAGAAGGAGCAGAAATCGGCTCTGGAAGTAGTGCTTACGGTGCTTCACGCCGGTGGTAAATTTGACAAAGGCTCCTACAAGGTGTCCGGCGGTCTGCACGGCGTGGGCGTTTCATGTGTGAATGCGCTTTCAACTTATCTGCGCGCCGAGGTGCATCGCAATGGTAAGATATACGTTCAGGAATTCTCGTGCGGTGTGCCTCTGGGTCCGATGACCGAGGGCGGCGTAAGCGAACATACCGGTACATCCATCACATTTAAACCCGACGGATCCATATTCACTGTTACTGAATATGATTACGGCACACTTGCCCACCGCCTGCGCGACCTCGCCTTCCTTAACGCCGGAATCAACCTTTCGCTCACCGATATGCGACAGCTTGATGCCGATGGTAAGCCCAAAAGCGAGACATTTTTCAGCACAAACGGTCTGCGCGAATTTGTGGAATATATTGATGCCAGCAAGGAACCCCTGATCGGTGATGTAGTGCACCTTAACACCGAGCGCGCCGGTATTCCGGTTGAAGTTGCCTTTACATATAATAAGGGATATACAGAAAATATATACTCGTTTGTAAACAATATCAACACAATCGAGGGTGGTACACACCTCACCGGTTTCCGTATCGGCCTCACCCGTACACTGAAAAAATACGCCGAGGATAACAACCTGCTCAAAAACGCCAAGGTTGAAATCTCGAGCGAAGACTTCCGCGAGGGTCTTACCGCCGTTATTTCTGTGAAGGTAATGGAACCCCAGTTTGAGGGTCAGACCAAAACCAAGCTTGGCAATAATGAAGTGAACGGTGCGGTGCAGACAGCCGTGGGCGATGCACTCAAGGTTTATCTCGAAGAGCATCCCAAGCAGGGTAAGGCAATTGTAGACAAAGTGGTGCTGGCAGCCCAGGCTCGCCATGCCGCCCGCAACGCCCGTGAAAAGGTGCTTCGCAAATCGCCCCTGTGGAGCGGTGGTCTGCCCGGCAAATTGGCCGACTGCTCCAGCCGTCATCCCGATGAATGCGAACTATTCCTTGTCGAAGGTGACTCGGCAGGCGGTACAGCTAAAAAAGGTCGCGATCGCCGTTTCCAGGCCATCCTGCCCCTGCGCGGTAAGATCCTGAACGTTGAAAAAGCCCTCAAGCACCGTGTGCTCGAAAACGAAGAAATCACCAATCTCTTCCGTGCACTTCGCGTTAGCGTAGGCACTCCCGAAGACGAGTCGGCCCTCAACCTCTCGAAGCTCGCTTACCATAAGATCATCATCATGACCGATGCCGATGTCGATGGTGCACATATCGCAACACTTCTGATGACCTTCTTCTTCCGTCAGATGCGCCCCATTATCGAGCAGGGTTATCTGTACCTGGCCACTCCCCCGTTGTACAAGTGCAAATGCGGTAAAGCCGAGGACTATTGCTGGACCGATGCACAGGTAGATGCCTTCATCGCATCCCATGCCGGTAAAACCGTTGTGAGCCGTTATAAAGGTCTTGGTGAGATGAGCGATGTAGAGCTTCGCGACACCACAATGAGTCCCGCTCACCGTATCCTCAAGCAGGTGCAGATAAGCGATGCTGCCGAGGCCGACCGCGTATTCTCGATGCTGATGGGCGAGGACGTAGAACCCCGCCGCGACTTCATCGAAGCCAACGCCACCTACGCCACAATCGACGCCTGATTGCCGATACAAAACATATTTATTTCCCGCCTTCAGCCACCGGCCGACGGTGGGAAATAAACGTTTTATATACTTTCGTTGTTTATTATAGAAAGTATTTATTTCTCAACGTTTCAACTAACATCACACATGGCTCCTAAGAAATCACCCAAGCCCGATACTAAAGCGATACATCAAGCTGTCGATCAATATATTGCCAACCCTTCGTCCAAAACCTTCAATTACAAGCAGGTTTCGGCCGCGATAGGTATTGACAACCCTACACACCATCGGTCGGTGGCCTTGTATCTGGCCGAAAAAGCCTTTGACGGCGACCTCCTTGAGATCGCTCCCGGAAAATATAAGGTTCCCGAACATAATGTAACGGCTACAGGTACGTTTGTGAGGCTGCGCAACGGAAAAAATTCCGTAGTGACAGATGATGACGAACAAACCATATTTGTGGCCGAGCGCAACTCGATGCACGCCCTGAACGGCGACCGCGTGCGGGTAAATATAGCCGCACGTATCCGCGGCCGTGAACCCGAGGCTGTCGTTACAGAAATTCTTGAAAAGAAAGATCAGACATTTATCGGAACGTTGCGCGTAGAGAAAAATTTCGCGACCCTGAATCCCGACTCCAAATATCTGGCCACCGATATCATAATCCCTCGCGGCAAACTTCACGGAGGCGCAACCGGCGATAAGGCCATAGTGCGCATCACCGATTGGCCCGAGGGAAGCGTGAGTCCACGCGGCGAGGTTGAAGATATTTTGGGTAAGGCCGGCGAAAACGATGCCGAGATCCACGCCATACTTGCCGAATTCGGATTGCCGTACCGCTATCCCGCAGCAGTGGAGAAAGCCGCCAATAAAATCCAGGCAGGCATTACTCCCGAGGAAGTGGCCAAGCGTGAGGATATGCGCGAGGTCACCACATTCACAATCGACCCCAAGGACGCAAAGGACTTTGACGACGCCCTCAGTATCCGACGGCTGCCAAACGGCAACTGGGAGATTGGCGTACACATTGCCGACGTGACACATTACGTACACCCCGATACCATCATTGACCGCGAGGCCGAAGACCGCGCCACCAGCGTCTATCTCGTAGACCGTGTCGTGCCTATGCTCCCCGAGCACCTGTCCAACGGAATCTGCTCCCTGCGCCCCGATGAAGAAAAACTTACCTTCTCAGCCATATTCGAGATGGATAACAAAGGCCGGGTAATCAATTCCCGAATCGGACGTACTGTGATCAAAAGCGATCGCCGCTTCACATACGAGGAAGCTCAAGACGTGATTGAAACCGGCAAAGGCGACTATGCCGAGGAAATCCTTACACTTGACCGCCTGGCAAAAATACTGCGTAAAAACCGTTACGAAAACGGCTCGGTAGATTTTGACCGTATGGAAGTGCGTTTCGATATCGACGAAACAGGGCATCCTACCGGCGTTTATTTCAAGGAATCCAAAGATGCCAACAAGCTCATCGAGGAATTTATGCTGCTGGCTAATAAGACTGTGGCAACTTTCATCGCCGAAAAGTCAAAGAAAAATAAAGGAAAGGCCAAGGCATTCGTATATCGGGTGCACGACCAGCCCGATCCCGGAAAGCTTTCAGATCTCGCATCGCTTTCCAAAGTGTTCGGCTATAAGGTGCGCACCACAGGTGAGCCCCGCGAAATCAACCGCTCCATCAACCGCCTGCTTCAGGACGTGAAAGGCAAAGGCGAGGAAAATTTCCTGAGCACTCTGGCCATCCGCTCTATGGCCAAGGCAGTCTACACTACCGAAAACATCGGTCACTATGGTCTCGGATTCGACAATTACACCCATTTCACCTCCCCCATTCGCCGCTATCCCGATATGATGGTTCACCGTCTGCTCGAACGCTACCTTAAAGGAGGCCGTTCGGTAAATGTCGAAAAGCTTGAGGAACAATGCAAACATTCATCAGATCAGGAGCAGCGCGCCGCCAATGCCGAACGTGCTTCTATAAAATTCAAGCAGGTTGAATTTATGAGCGACCGTCTGGGCAATGTGTATGACGGCGTAATTACCGGCGTGACAGAATGGGGTCTGTATGTCGAACTCGATGAAAACAAATGCGAGGGCCTGGTGCCCGTGCGTGATCTCGCCGACGACTATTATGATTTCGACGAGAAAAACTATTGCCTCATAGGTCGCAAGCATAACAATCGCTATCGTCTGGGCGATAAAGTCAAGGTGCAGGTAGCTCGTTGCGACATTGACCGCAAACAGCTCGATTTCGTGATGGTTGACGAAAAGAATCCGCCACGCAGTCTCGCTGCCCTCAACTCGGCACAGCAGAAAGGCAAACCCAAGAGTCAGCCGAAAAGTTCCGGTCGTAAGAATTCAAAAGGCTCATCACGCTACAAATCGCGACGCAAGTGAAGACATACATCGCAATTGACCGTATGCAGCTCCACGCCCACCACGGCGTGCTGCCGCAAGAGACGCGCGTAGGTAACCTCTTCGAGGTCACGCTACGCGTGTCTTTTGATTTCACCCGGGCCGCCCTGACCGACGATGTAACCCACGCACTCAACTATGCCGAGGCGATGGACGAGGTACGCCACGCTATGGACACACCCCGCCGGCTCCTTGAAACAGTAGCCTTTGATATCCGCGATAGGTTGCTGAATCGTTGGCCTGCAATCACCGGCGGCTATATCAGCGTCACCAAGCTTCGACCACCCGTCACCACTCCCGTAGCCGGCTGCTCGGCCATCATCGAGTGGTAAAATATTGTTTTTTTGTTATCACGTAATGTGGTATTGCGATAATTTGGGGTAGTAATAAAAGATGAATTGTTAAATCGAATATTTAATATATGTTAAATATTCGATTTAACTTGTATTTAAAATGCTCGCTTATTAATTTTGCGAAAAGATAAATGATAAGCTGATGAACCAGTTATTATTCCTATTTTTTTTCGCGCTGTGTTCATGTTCACAGCAATCCATAATTGACGACTACGACAATGTGTCTCTTAGCGCTGAGTCAAGCCAATAGACCCCACAGTACGGATTATAAGGATATTACATCCTATAATGAAGGATATAATTTTTTTAAAAATTTGCAGTATGCACGTTTCTATTAAATCACTGCTTTGCGCGTTTGTGGCTTGCTTGAGTTTGACGGCATGTCATGAAAAAATGGACGAAGTTCGGTATTACAACAATTCGGTGGAAGTATGTTTTGTTGATTCTGAAGGAAACAATCTCCTGAACTCTCTAAATAAAGATGGTTCCATGCTCTTTGACGATTTGCAGCTCTATAAAAGTTGCTCGCCGGATTTTGAAGAGTCGCGGATTGACATTAATATTGGCTTTTGGGGCGCTGCCACCGGAGGTTATTTGTTGGAGAAAGGTCCCTATACCGTTCGTGAAGGTTTTTTTGTGCCGGCACCGTCTGTGTTTTGTTATCCTTTAGGGGCATTTGTTCCGTTATACGACAATTCTGCCAACGTTTCATACACCACCGACGGCTATCCTATTATTGAATATTTTGATTTTGGATTAATGTTTGGATTCAGTAACGATGCACCTGAATCGAAATCTGAGAGAATCGTTAAATTGCGTGTGTATTGGCCGAAGGGCAACCGTGAATGGAATTTTGAACTGCGTTATGGTCGCGACTATTCCAACGCCCGCTTCTATGCTGATGGTGAACTGATTGACTGCGAAAAGGTTCACAAGATCGTAGTTGACTAACCGGTCAGCTCCCGTGTCTCAACAGTTCTGTAAATGATTTCTCCCGCAGTTTTTGTGGTAGCTCGTTCAGCGTACACATCAACGGGTAGGCATCCGGCACATCGATGCGGCCGCCGACGATCAGGGTAGGGATGCTCCGAGCCGACGCAGCGCGGTAAACGGCATCGGGTAGCTTTCCGCCGGCGGTGGTTTGGTGGTCCACACAGCCCTCGCCGGTTATTACAAGGTCGACCTGGCCGCTGTCAAGGATTGGATCCAATAGGCTGACGGCCAATTGAGCGCCGGAGGTGCATCGCGCGCTGGCTACAGAAGCCAGTGCATAGCCCATGCCGCCACCGGCGCCATCGAATTCCGATTCCCCTCCTAAGATTTTTTGCAGGTGAGACAATGCGTGCTTCAAGCCGCTGAGATCCTCGCCTGCAATAGCTTTCTGCCTTGCGAAATCCAGAGCAGACAGGCCCGGCCCGGTGAGGGTGGCACGCACGTCAATCACCCCGGTCAGGTTATAGTCTGCAAGGCACGATATATCGGCCGATGCGATGGCGGGTATGGTGGCGGGGGAGAGAGGTTCCGTAATCATTCTGCCACATCTGTCATAGAACCGCACGCCTAATGCTTGCAGAAATCCGGCACCGCCGTCGCTCACCCCGGTGCCACCCACAGATATTATAGTGGGCACTCCGGGGTGGACCGCTGCGCCAAGCGCGTAGGACGACCGCAGCATCAAAGGCATATCCGGCGGATATGACCCATGGCCAACAATAGCCGATGATTCCAGCAGCGCATAATCACGAAATTCAGGAATAAAAGCTTTTAGGGCTGAGAAACCTTCACCACCGTCGCTCAGCGGGCGGCATACAATTTCAGTTTCAGGAGAAATGTGTCTGACAGCGTCTGACATCAGTCGGCACATTTCCTGCGACGTGTATGTGCCCTTGAATTTATCGGGTGCGATGAGTATCATACTGCAAAATTACAAAATTCAGCGTTTTTTACATAGTTTCAGGTGGCATAAGTCAGGAAAAATCGTTAACTTCGCGGTATGTAGGAAAATACCCTCTTGTATGAAAGATTATCTGATAAGAATAGGTGCCGCGGTCAAGGCGTGGCTCGGTCGACTATCGTTTCGCACGGGCGTTATCGTGTTGCTTATGTGTGTGCCTTTCTATATTATTTCATTTGCACAGATGGCCCTTCCGATTTCCACCGGCCTTAAAGGTGCGCTATGGGTAATCTTTTTCGGTTTGGCCAAGACAGCACAGTATGGTGGGCTGACCATCCTGGGAGCCAAGGGCATCGACCGCATAAAGCAATACTGGAAAGCACGCCGTATGGCACGCGATTAATTCTAAACCCCTAAATCACAATTTATCTGAATGTCATTACGTAATTTCATATTTCCTCTGATCGCCCTGGGAGCGGCAGCCACGGTATGGGCCGCTCCTGACAATCTTGTGATTCTGCACACAAACGATACTCATTCCACCATCGACCCCAACGAAAGCGACAATCGCGGGGGAGTGGCACGTCGCAAGGCTGTGATTGACAGCGTGCGAGCCGCCGAGCCAAATGTTTTGCTCATTGATGCCGGCGACGTAGTGCAGGGATCACTTTATTTCAACCTTTATGGAGGCGAGGTAGAGCAAAAACTCATGAATGCCCTTGGTTATGATATGCGCATCCTGGGCAATCACGAATTTGACAATGGTGTAGACTCGCTTGCCGCTGTGCTCCGCCTGGCCGAATCGCAGCTGCTCGCCACTAATTACGATCTGAGCGAGTCGCCGCTTGCTTCTATGTTCGATAAATATGCCATTCGCACTGTGGGCGATCGCAAAATAGGCTTCATTGCGCTCAACCTGAATCCCGCAGGTATTGTGAGCGAGGGCAATTATGACGGGGTAGTGTATCAGGACGCGCTCGAAGTTGCCGACCATACCGCATGGTGGCTCAAAAACATCGAGGGGTGCGACCTCGTTGTTGCCATTACCCATATCGGTTATCGTCCCGAAGTGCCCCCGGGGGATGTAGATATTGCCGCAAATTCGCATAATATCGACATTATCATCGGTGGACATTCACACGACACCATCGACCCCGCGGTGCCCGGCGGACTCGACTGGCGCGTCACCAATGCCGATGGTCAAGGCGTGCTCATTACCCAGACCGGCAAGCAAGGCAAAAATATTGGCGAGATTACCATTAATCTTGATAATCTTTCGGCTACGTCGCGTCTGATTCCCGTAAATTCGCGCCTCGACGACCGTCCCGATTCCTCGATTGCCGAAATCATCCGCCCCTACCGCCAGGGCGTCGACTCGCTGATGAACGTGCCGGTAGGATACACCACAGTGGAGCTTCCCGCCACCTCCACCGAGCTGCTCAATCTCGTATCGGATATAGTGTACAATCGCGGCTCATTGCTCGCTAATGATGTCGACTTTGCAATTGTAAACAAAGGCGGTCTGCGCCGCGACCTAACCAAAGGCACCATTACCGAGGGCGAGATAATGACCATGTTGCCCTTCAGCAACAGTATCGTGGTAATCGACATTCAGGGTGCCGACCTTTTGCCGGCATTCAAGCAGATGGCCGAAATAGGAGGCAACGGCATCAGCGACCAGGTGCGGGTGAAATACACTCCCGATAGCACCGATATGCGCAATTCCGAAATAGCATCGGTAACGGTGGCCGGCAAACCACTCGACCCCAACCGCACATACCGTGTGGCTACCATTGACTATCTGGCCAAGGGTGGCGACTATATGCCCACGCTCCGCAATAACAATACTATTGCCCGAAGCACCAATGTATTTTATGACGATGTACTCGCTTATCTGCGTTCGCTCAAAGGAAAGAACCGTAAGTTGCGCCCATCGTCCACTGTTCGCTTCGCTCCCATAAATGATTAAACCTTGAAAAATCCTGAAACCGTGAAACACCTGTTTGTCTTAATCCTGGCAGCCGCTGCTTCCCTATCGGCCGGCGCAAACATAATGTCCCGCACCGACTCACCCGAATGTCAACGTTGGGTAGATTCCGTTTACAATTCACTCACGCCGCGCGAGCGCGTGGCACAGCTTGTGTTTCCCAAAGCTGTGCCCACTCAGGGCGATGTCTCAAAAGCCACCCTGCGCCGCCTGGTGGAAAAGAACGCCGTGGGTGGATTACTTTTCACCGCTGGCTCGCTGGAGCAGTATATCGAAATGACAAATTATGCACAGTCGATTGCCAAGGTGCCTTTGCTCATGACCTTTGATGGCGAATGGGGACTGTCGATGCGCATTGCCCACACCCCCAAGTTTCCCTGCAATATGGCTTTAGGTGCCATTGCCGACACAGCTCTGCTGGGCGACTACGGCCGCGAAATGGCCCGCGAATGTCGCCTCACCGGTATTCAGGTCAATTTCGCTCCGGTGGTGGATGTCAACTCAAATCCTCGCAATCCCGTGATAGGCTACCGTTCATTTGGTGAAGATCCTGCGCGTGTCGCAGCTCTGGGCACAGCTTATAGCCGTGGTCTGGAGCAGGGTGGGGTGCAAGCTGTGGCAAAGCATTTCCCGGGTCATGGCGACACCTCCACCGACTCGCACAAGGAGCAGACAGTGGTGAATCATACCGCCGAAGTGCTCCGCGATGTGGATCTCGTGCCCTTCCGTGATTTTATTGACAACGGTTGTTCGGGAATTATGGTGGGACACATTGCTGTGCCTGCCGTAGACCCTTCGGGACTGCCCGCTACGCTCTCAAAACGCCTTAATGAAAAACTGTTGCGCGATGAATTAGGCTTCCGCGGCCTTATATATACCGATGCGTTGGGAATGCAGGGCGCGCAGGTCGACGGACATAATCCGGCTCTGAGCGCCTTGCGTGCCGGTAGCGATGTACTGCTGTCATCTCTCACGCCTGTAGATGATATTGATGTGATTCTCCGCGCTATGCAGTCGGGCAAACTCGCGCCCTCGGTGGTTGAGGATCACTGTCGGCGCATCCTTGCATATAAATATGCTTTGGGACTTGACAAACGTCCCGCTCCGCTCACAATCGAGGGGCTAAGCGAGCTTATAAACTCCCCCGAAGCGCGTGCGGTAAACGATGCTCTGGCTCGTGCGTGCATCACAGTGCTACGCAACGACGGAGATATTCTGCCTGTACAATCTCTTGCAAAAAACAGAATCGCGCTGGTGAACATAGGCGATGCAGCCAATAATGATTTTGCCGACGTATGCTCACGCTATACGCATATCGACACCTATTCTACCAGCGGCGAAGCATTCTCGGCTTCCACTCTGGCTAAAATCAAGGATCACGACCAGGTGATTGCAGTGGTGTATAACGACAATACTGCCGCCCGCCACGCCTTTGCACAACTCGGCGATATGCCCGATCTTACCGCCGTGTTTATGGTGAACGCATACAAGATGAATAAATTCCGTAGCGCTCTGCCCTCGGCACAGGCATTGATGATAGCATACGACAATCTGCCCGAAACGCGCCGTGCAGCCGCGCAGGCTCTGTTTGGCGGTATCGAGGTCAGTGGAACCCTGCCGGTCAACCTGCCGGCGGTAGCTCCGATGGGCACAGGTATTCATCTGCCCAAAAGCCGCCTTGGTTATGCCGAGCCGGTAGCTCGTGGTTTTAATCCGGCGGTGACAGATTCTATTGATGCGATCGTGTCGCAAGCCATAGCCGATGGTGCCTTTCCCGGTTGTCAGGTTCTTGTGGCCCGCGGTGGCGATGTGGTGTTCGAGAAGGCTTACGGCACCACGGGTTTCGGATCGCAACCCGTTGACCTCACGACCCTTTACGACCTCGCATCAGTGTCAAAGGCCACCGGTACTCTTCCTGGCGTGATGAAAGCCTACGATTTGGGTCTAATTGATCTTGACGCTCCGGCCGCCGAAGTAATTCCCCCTCTGGCCGCCGCCGGCAAAACCTTTACTCCCCGCCAGATGCTATATCACGAATCCGGAATGCCGGCTTCCATCAATGTATATAATGTAATGATGGATACCGCGACATTTTCAGGAAAACTTTTTACTGCCCGTAAGGATGCCGACCATACGGTGCGTGTGGCCGACAAAACCTGGGGACACAAAGACGCGCAGGTGCGCGGCGACATCGTATCGGCCAAAAAATCTGAAGCCACACCCGTGCAGGCAGCACGTGATATGTGGGTAGGGCAAGCCGCTTACGATACCATCACGGCGCGTATCTGCGAGATGCCTCTACGCAAAAATAACGATTACAACTATTCCTGCCTTAACTTCTGTCTGCTGTTGGATATGGAGCAGCGCCTCACCGGTATTCCCCATCAGGTGTGGGTGGCCGACAGCGTTTTCGCACCCATCGGTGCATCGGATATAGGTTATCGCCCGTCTGAGCGTTTCGAATTATCGCGCATCGCACCCACCGAAGTCGACCCCTACCTGCGCCGACAGCACGTACACGGTTTTGTGCATGATGAAACTGCGGCAATGCTCGGCGGCGTGAGCGGTAATGCCGGACTGTTTGCTTCGGCCGGTGACCTCGCCAAACTCTGCCAGACCTGGCTGAACGGAGGCACCTACGGCGATGCACGCATTTGGTCGCCCGAAACAGTAAAACTGTTCACGACTGCTAAGTCGCCCACCTGTCGCCGTGGCCTCGGGTTCGACAAACCCGATTGCGAGCGCCACGACTATTCACCCACTTGCCCGGAAGCCTCTCCCGAAACCTACGGACATCTCGGTTTCACCGGCACGGTATTTTGGGTGGATCCCTCGCGCGACCTCATCTTCATTTTCCTGAACAACCGCGTTTGTCCCACCCGCGAAAACGCAGCCTTCGCCCGCGCCAACATCCGCCCGGCACTCTATGGCACAATACTCAGAAATATGGATTAATTAACAACTTAACTTTCGCAAGTTATACTTGCGAAAGTTAAGTTATCAAGTACCAGGCAAGAGGTTAATGACTTTGCCTTCTTTCAGCAGAGTTGATAGGCTATGTATCATCTTTTCGCCATTATCCTAATCATTGTCATTAGCCAGTTCTTCTTCAATATCCTCGATGGTCGGAAGAGCTGACGCTACGTAGTTGAACAGTTTTTCAGTCTCATATTGAGCTATCCCCATAGGTTGGGTTATACCCCTCAGTGCAAACTCTGCCTTTTTATTGCTTTTGCTACGGCAAAGCAAGAGGCCGATAGTTGGCTTGTCTTCAGGTGATTTCACATACTCGTCAACGGCTGAGATATAGAAATTAAGTTTGCTTACAAACTCAGGGATAAACTCAACAGCCTTCAACTCAACAACGACATAGCAATGTAATTTCAGATGAT
>CAZHDH010000061.1:0-2330 GCA_964531245.1 uncultured Bacteroides sp.
CCGGGTCTCGTCGGCGGCCACTGCATAAGTGTCGATCCTTACTATCTAATCGAACACTCTAAAGACAATGGCATCTATCCACGACTCACCACAGAGGCGCGACGCATCAATAACGCAATGCCGGAATTCATTGTCCATAGACTTGTCGACTACATGAACCTGGCCGGACTACCTGTCTTGAATTCACGTATACTGATTATGGGATTCACCTTCAAGGAGAATTGTCCTGATGTAAGAAACACAAGGATTATCGAGATCTATCATCTCCTGCGTCACTATACAAAGAACATAGAGATACTGGATCCGTGGGCCGATAAAGAAACCGTGATGCGCCACTACGGCTTAGATATTATTTCAGACCAGTCTGATTTGAAGTCAGAAACCTATGATGCTGTGCTCTACTGTGTGCGACATTCAGTCTTCGATACCATTGCTATAGAGTCACTCTGCCGCCCGGGAGGTATTGTTCTGGATGTTAAGGGTTCGCTCGACCGTAAGGTATCTACTCATCGATTATAACTCGGTAAAATGTACTATAAATGAATAATAAAATCCGTAATACTCAAATTTAATCATTATGAAGATGAAATTCTTAAAAACCAGCCGTTTAAATACGACTGCAATTACGACATTGCCCGTAGCAGCAGTGCTGCTATCCGCAATGGCATCATGTTCGGATGCAGACTATGGCCTGGTTGACGAAGGCGAAACTGCCAACGTCACCCCCCTTGAAAAATCATCTCTATCCATTTTTACTGACCCTGCATCAATGCCGGCTTCTGTTCTCAACTATACTTTTGGTAAAGTTGGAAGTCGTGCTATTGATCCGCAGATCGATCTCAGTGCAAAACTTGACGAGTTTAAAACTGTCAACCTTGACAAACTCGTTGAACTGAAGGATGCTAAATTCTATGACAATACTGGCATAGATTACTCGAAACTTGTTGTAAACGGAGAATATACAGGTCAGCTTGAAAACTTCGGTTCAACAGTCTTCGTAACCGGTAAATGGAACATCACCGGTTTCAATCCTAACAAGCATCTTAATGTTGCAGCAACCATCGTCATCCTCCCCGGCGGTGAACTTTGTGTGCCTGCCACATTCCAGGGTGTTGATGCACTCACAATCTACAACTACGGTAAGCTGACTTCAACTGCTGCCGATAGCCAGGTTTGTAACATCGAAGGATTAACCCTCTATTCTGCAGCGAATCTTGATCAGATCAAACGTCTCGGCTTCCAAAGCGAAGTCTATATTGACGGTGCAGTCATGGTTGACTATATCCACATTTCAGGTAATTCGGATGTTTACATCAACTGTAAACTCGAAGCATCTGAAGAAGTTATCTTTGACAACGATCAGACCTTCCACGTTGGATATATCAAATCTCCAGTCATCAGATTCTGGTCTAATCCCAAAGTAGAACTTCGCGATGGTGCGTATGTTGAAACCGATCTTCTCGACATAGAGAATGTTCAAACCTCACAGATCTATGCTCTTGAAAAGGATATAGCTCTTATCAAGGCGAATAAAGTACATTTCAATAATGTAGGTGCCGGTAGCCTCAAAAACACTTTTGGCAATATCAATCTTATCTACAATGAGCTTGAATATGGCGAAAATATTGAGGCTGACAAAGACGCTCTCGGCTTCAATGCCAGTGTAACTCTCAATAAAGATGTTAATGTTGAGTATGAGTACGACGACAATGGCTGTGCTCCAATATTCGTAACAGAGCCGGATCCCGATCCGGAAATCCCTACCACATCACTTGAGACTGTAGCTACAATCGTTAACGATCACCACCATCCGATCTCTGCTACCTGCATCCAGTTCAATGGTAATAAGGCATATGTGTCTTGGCACGAACGCGGTGCAGGCATACAGGGATGTATTGAGGTTGTTGAAACCACTCCTCAAGGTGTCAAGCTTCTTGCTTACGCTCAGGATCCCAATACCGACTATAACCATATCATCTTTGACGGAGATCGTCTGCTCGCAGTAGGTCACAACGCAAAGAATGCTATTGTCGGCCAGATCGCTCTCAACGGCGGAACATTCACCACCGGTACAGAAATCGAGTTTACGAATCTTAAGGGTAACCGTGTGAAAGGACAGGATAATCCTGAGTTCTACGGTGGTGATGGCAACTGCATCCTCCGCAACGGTGATTATATCACAGTAGCGTCATACGGCGGTTTCCACACTCTGACTTCTGACCTAAAACGTCTGGATGATGACCGCAACGGAGCTGTTGCAACACCAGCATCGGGTAAGCACCTCTCACTCTGCGGTGACAAGCTGCTCACTCTTAACCTGACTGATAAGG
>CAZHDH010000061.1:2430-14381 GCA_964531245.1 uncultured Bacteroides sp.
AAGCACCTCTCACTCTGCGGTGACAAGCTGCTCACTCTTAACCTGACTGATAAGGCTGCAACTACTTCATCTGCAGCAGAGCTTCGTCTCTACGATGCAACCGACTATTACTGGGCTAATCCTACTGTAGTCGCAACAGACCTCAGCGTTACACCTATCGATGGCAAGAACACAATTGCTCTTGACACTGACGGCTCGATGTATGTTGCACTCGGCCATGACGGAGTGAGAAAGTACAATGTAGCCGGCAATTTCGTTGAGTTAAAAGCTGGTGAAGATGGCAAGAATCCGGCCAACGGTCTCGCTGTAGATGACAAATATCTCTATGTTGCCTACGGTTCAGGTCTTTATATTTACAATAAATCAGACCTTACACTTGTAACCAAATATATCCACACCGGTAAGTCAACTTACCCCGGCAACCCCGATGACGTACAAGCATCTTGCAACTACGTTGCCGTAAACGGTGAATATATTTACCTTGCTTACGGTCGTGACGGAGTTGACGTACTTCGCATGATCAATCGATAACAAACCGAGGGTATTACGGACTTATGAGAGACTGGGTTGCAACTTCGGTTTTCGACTCGGTCTCTCTTTTTAATATTAGCTCAACAACTTTAAAGTGTAAAAATTGTCAGGTAAAATTATATGTTAAGTAGTATCACTTATTATGCAAGAATTGTGAGCATAAATTGTGCTTTGTTTCCTGCAATATTTTTAGGGGCGCAGACTAATGGTATAGTTGCTGATGCCGATGTAAAATATGAGATAGCTCTTTTCGATCAGTTGTCTACTGACCAGATGAATATTCCCGAATCGGAGGCTCACTACTCAGCTGCCTATATGTGTGACATAGCAGGTTACTCATATTTTTCTACAAATACCCTGAAGGACGCGATGCAAGAAGCCAACGTCATCTTGTTCGCTAATGGATTTGATTCATCAGCGTTTACTGAAAATGATTATAACTCGCTGATAGAGTGGGTGAGAAATGGAGGTGTGATTGTCACACCAGCTATTGTATCTCATTCAAAGGTCACACGGCCCTACTTGTCAACACTTTATGGAATAAGCGAAAACTTTTCCAATGATGCATCCAAGAGCCGTAAGCTAATCAATTGGAATACCGGTAACGAATCAATGCCTGAGCTCGTTTATTTTGATGAGCCTGAGGAAATAGCAACCTCTATTGGAGAAATCAACGCCTACACCTATCCTGTATCTGACGGCTCAGGTGCGGAAATTATGGCAACCTTCCCTGATAATATGCCGGCTGTTCTTCGTAATAATCTTGGTGATGGAAAGGTTTATATGGCAGGCGTAAAATGGAGAGATGTAATTCTTCGCAATCAACTCAACAAAGACCTTTCCTCATCGCGATGCTATAACAACGGTTTTGAACCATCAGCAGATGTTTGGCCCCTATGGTTACGTTCTATTGTAGCAAGTAATCAAGAAGTATCGGCATGGAAATTTACAGTCCCCGGCGGATATACCCAGTTGCTGATTCCTACACATGACTGTGACTCTCAGACAGCCTATGACGAAATGCACTTTATGGCCGAGTATGAGGAATCAATCGGTTGTCAAGGTCATTATTTTCTGACTACACACTATTTCCGTGACAAGGACTATCATGGTCATTCATACCTGTCAGCATTCTATAATGATCAAACAATACCTAAAGCAAAGAAGCTCTTAGAAGGAGGACACACAGTCGGAAGTCACTCCGTGTGTCATTTCCCCGATTTTAATAAATGTGATAATATGGACGTAGTTACTCGCGAGGAGTATGCTCAACGAGCGACTTGTGTCGACGGTAAATCAACCGGTGCATCAACATGGGCTGAAATCGTCCTCTCTAAGAAAATTATAGAAGGAGATCTTAACAATAATGTACGATCTTTCCGTTCTGGTCATCTGTGCAATAATGCTGATGTTCCCGATGCACTGGAGATTGGAGAATATTCTTTCGCCTCAACATACACAGCGGGAGATTTATTAAGTGAATTTCCATTCTTTGTTCGCACCAAAAATAACTGGGAAGGACGCGTCACCAATATTCTTCAAATGCCACTGCATATTTCAGACGTATATAAAAACTTAGCAATCAATGATAGCACCTGGGATGCACACCCTTGCGTTGACCAATGGGAGAGTGCAATGAAACGCTTGCATGGCAATTATGCTTCGGCCATTCTCTTGATTCACCCTAATCGCGAGTGGAAAATGACCCTTGAAAAAAGACTCGTTGAGCGTTTGGATTTAGAAACTACAGGTTTATATAATTTTGAAAGATATGGAGACTTCTGGAAAGCCCGACTTGAAGCACCTTGTTTGCTCAGCTATGACGATGATACCAACGAGGTGACTATTACAAGCGATACTCGCAAGGTGCTTGATAATAAGATCACCTTTGCAATTGAAGCTCACCGAAAGCCGGAATCTGTAATCATAAGAGACAGCGATGCTTCAACTAAGTTAACCTGCATCTTACAAACACTGTCTGAAGGTCGATATTTAGCAATCCCGGATCAGTTTAGTGGCATTAAAGATCCTATTTCCGATTTTGTCTCTACAGCAGTCTCTCCACTGCAATATTCTAACAATTTACTGAGTACCTCTGTGGCGGGTGAGCTTTCAATAGTAAGTGTTGATGGCCGACTTATTTCCGGAAATTTTCACCTTGAACGGGGAGAGAGCATTCCACTTGACTTTTTAAAGCCGGGATTCTATATCGTTATTCTCCACGGTTTCCCATCTCTCAAAATCATAGTCAAATAAACTTTTCTGATTCTAGCTACAACTGTAGTCCATAGCTGGATTGTATTCACTGACTGTGGATTAAAATTGCTACAGTTACAAATCAACTTTTGATAAAACCAATCTCGAATTCACACCTATTAGCGACAATAATATTATCGTTATTGCGCCAATCGGAGACCGTGCAATCGCAATTTACCTCAATTAAATACGTTATATGTTAAAATATGACGAGGCGCTAAGTCTATACAAGACTACAGATCTCTCCATTGCTGAAATTTGCAGACAGACAAATACCCCGTCGAAAGCGTTCAGAGCATATCTGCAACGCAATCATAGGGATTTGCTGCTTGCCCGTTATGGAGTTATTGTGTCTTCGGAAGAAGCAGCTCAAACTCCTTTACGAACATCTAAAGGACAAAGCCCTCAATCTTATGTCAAATATAAAGATGCAATTGCCGCCTGTTCAAATCCTGAATACTTTGATTATAACATCTCCGAAATAGCGCGCATATTTCATGTAACGGCCGGTGGGTTGTCACAACAACTCCGACGACATTTCCCGGATATAATGGAGTTTAGAGAAAATGAGCGGCAGAGACTGGGAATGGCCGACAAATTCCGCCGAGGTTCACAGAAATGCTGCAGAGAACAGTATGCACAGGCAATAGCGCATTTACGCAACAGTGATGATACCATAGCACATACGGCACATATTTTTAACCTATCGTATAGTGGGCTAAGAGAGCATCTGCTTAATTACCACAAGGATCTCGTTGAAAAAAGAGAAGAAAAACGAAAAAATGCTACTGGCGTAAAGAAAATAGGGGCCCTCACCGGCAATGGTACAAAACATATTCCTGCAGATGAACAAGTAAAAAAATACGAGAGTGCCATAAATTTATATCGTTCTACAGCATTGACTATGAAAGAAATAGTCAAGGAGACTGGTATAACAATAAATGGATTCAAAAATTATTTGCGAATGTGGCATCCGGAACTAATGTTGGAGAGGAGAGGTATAACCGTGAAAAAAGATGATGATATTACAGAAGCTTTTAAGACTTCAAAACAATACCTTAAATCGACTGCAGCAAAATATTCAGAAGCTATAGAGTTCTTAAAAAATAACAGTCTGACTACTGCTGAAGTTGCAAAAAGATTTAATTTACACCCTGATGTTTTTAGAGAATATCTTCACGAGCATGAACCAAAGTTAGCCGCTTCTCTCGGGATGAAACGTCTTGATAACGGGCGTTTAGTTTTGGCGAGAAGCGCAAAGAAATATCAAGAGGCTATAGAAATATATGCTACGAGTACTGAATCTCTCAGATCTATTGCACAACGTCTTAATATCCAATACAAAAGTCTCAAAAGTTTTGTTTATCGAAACTATCCAGAAGTAACGGTGATACACCGCAAAATTGTTAAAGATGAATTAGCGCGAAAACGAGAAAACGATAGGAGAGATGAAATAACATAATAGCCGCACTGAAAGAAGTAAATAATAACAGACGAGAAGCAGCTAAGCTATTAGGCATCAGCAAATCAGCGCTATACAAAAAACTCCATGAATACAAGATATTATGAATTTGTAAATAGTTTTTTGATTACCAATAGAGTTAGAATGGTTAATATGCGGTATACTCTTATGAATAGATGATGACAAATACTCATCGGTAGATACGTCCTTTCCTATATTGTCAACAAAGTCGAGAACTATATTACAATTCTCGGCAAGAGCATTGAACTCGTCCCAGTGTCTTATGACCAGTTCGAGTTTCTTCCCTTTATGTAAGATAAAGCGTTTCAGCTTCTTTCCGTCTTTGAACCCGACAGGACGGAAGTTAACAAAGAAGTAAATGATTGCCGCCAAGAAGTTCTTCGCAGAGTTGGTGAAGAATGCCTCCGAACCACCTTTCTTTTCTCCGCCTCCATTATTCAAGGATGCGAGTAACGTAGCTGCTGTTTCAGATGCCGCTGCAAGGTCAGGAATATAATAACCTTTTGAACGAAACCGAAGCGTCCTGTCTTAATTCAAATGCAGAATTACAAATTATTGGCTCAAGCCGAAAATACGGTGCAAGAGATTAGAGAAAAAGTGTTAAATTTGAGGGATGAAAACCAGTGAAGCATTTTGGATATTCCTACCGCAAGGTCTGGACGAACTGTTTGAGATGGTCCGCTTTGAGCGGACCGAAGAAGCCTACGATATATGGCTTGACGAGAAGAAGAAACTGTCGGATGAGGACTTCCGTAATCCTAATATCGTAGCACGTGGCTATACCGATTACGTTACTATTCAGGATTATCCGTTGCGTGGTCGTCCGGCGTTCCTGCATATGCGCAAGAACAAGTGTTGGGACAAATCAACCAACGAGATCTTCAGCTACAATCTCGAACTCCCCAACGAAGAGGGCACACGGCTCAGCAAAGAGTTCGTGGCTTTTAAAAGACGAAGGTTGAGACGACAGCGCTGTCGATAAAGCATATAGCGCAGATGTACTGCGTCAACGGCAAACATTTTGCCGATCTTTACCGCAACAGTATAAGCGGTTATGCAGAATGGTGTGAGTCAGAACTGTGTTGTGGCTTCTATTTCAATGGCGACAATATCGGTCCATACATGAGTCTTGACGAAACCTGTCTGAGCAACGGTGAGGTATGGACATTCCTGACCGACAAGGACGGCCATGGCGGCAGGGGTACACTGGCAGCGGCCATACCCGGAACGAAAAGCGACGAAATCATATTCACCCTCGTCGGCGCTATGGGAAAATCTTTGAGACGCAAGGTAAAAGAAGTTACCTGCGACCTGTCTGCGTCAATGATGCTTATCGCGGAAGAAGTATTCTACAACGCACACGTTGTAAACGACCGGTTCCATGTCCAGCAAATCTACAATGAGGCTGTTGACGAAATCCGCATCGATATCCGAAGACAACTTATCGCCGAAGATAACAACTGCGACAGGTCACTACCGGCGGCTGTATACTCCAATGGCGAGACCATGCGCCAGATACTAGCCCGCAGCAAACACACTCTGATGATGTCGCAACACAAGTGGACTGACATCCAACGACATCGTGTCGACATTCTGTTCAAATACCATCCGATACTCAGAAGCGTTTATAATCTTGCTATGGAGCTGCGCCAGATTTTCAACGCGAAAGTCTCACCGACAAAAGCTATGGGAAGAATGAACAACTGGTACGAAAAAGTAATGAGTCTTGGAAACAACACTTTCCGTTCGGTAATCAAGACCTTCAAAAAACATGCCCCGACAATACTCAACTATTTCCGCCGTCGAGCTACGGATGCCTCTGCTGAGGCTTTCAACTCAAAAGTCAAAATCTTCCGTTCACAAATGAGAGGCGTTCGAGACCGCGATTTCTTTATCTTTCGGCTCGTCAAACTATACGCTTGAATTTTAACATTCACCGACGCTCATTTTAACAAATGCACCGTATTTTCGGCTTGTGCCGTTTTAGTACGTTTTTGGCAAAGTTCCAATGTGCAGGGTTTACAGATACCCCCAAACTTTTATATTTCTTTTTACCGTCTTTACAAATACGAATCATCAAAGGATGTTCACCATTTGCAAGAGTTTTAGACTTGTAGCACACGATGTTTACTGTTGTGTTCATGCGGTTTACTTGGTTTAACTCACGGTTTAACCGAGCTATCGGGCAGTGTGCAATACAGTAAAAAGAAAAAGCAGCCACATTGCTGTAACTGCTTGATTTTCAGTGGTCCCACTTGGGCTTGAACCAAGGACTCCCTGATTATGAGTCGTATAAAAGCCATTTTCCGCTTATTTCTTCTGTTAGCAAATTGTCTCGTAACCGATTGGTTTACAGGGCTCTTTTGGTGAGCTCGCTTGCATCAGTTATCTTCCATTTTCTCCTGTTATCATGACTTGCGTGCAAATTTTGTGCAAGGTATATGCAAGAGACGTTTATCCGGTACGCTTTTATGAGTATTGAAAGCATCGTTCAACCTAATAAATTCTTTAAATCGGTTATTAGGTGTATCGGCTGGCAATGTCGCCACCGTGCAATACCCTTTTGAAAAATGGTTCTTAATTATGTTAAAGACGGAATCACCGTTTCAGTGGTTCTGGATCGTCGCACGCCTAATAAAGACGGTAAATTCCCAATCAAAGTAAAAGTGTATCATCTAAAAAAGCCCAAGTATTTTTCAACCGGCTTCTCTATGACAGATGAAGAGTGGAGCGGTCTTGACCGTAAAAAATCTAATGATTCAATCAAGATCCGACAATCTATCTCTCGCAGCTTCGAGCTGATTAAGATGAATGTTGACGCTTTGGCAGATATGGGCGAGTTTTCATTTCAAGCTCTTAGTTTAAGACTCGGGCGTGCTGTCGGTGATACCTTGAATAATGCTTTCAGAGCGCGGATCAAAGAATTGAGAGATAATGGAAAGATTGGCTCGGCAAACAGTATGCGCGACACACTGTCTGCAATTGAAGCCTATGCAGGAGCTAATCTAAATTTCCGCGATATAACAACCGACTGGCTGACAAGATGTGATAAACATTGGGAGAAAAAGCCGCTTTCAATTACAACGAGAGGTATGTATTTCCGTAATATCCGAACAATGATGAACTTTGCCAAACAGTCAGGACTCATCAAACAATCACAATATCCATTCGGAAAAGGTAAGTTTGAAATCAAAACAGAGGAGGGACGAAAAAAGGCTCTTACACCTCAGCAATTGCGTGCCATTTTCAATTATGTTGATAATAATGAAACAATCAACAAATACAAGGATATATGGTGCTTCATATATCTATGTAATGGCATCAATCCAATTGACATGATACAGTTGAAGTATTCAAACATAATTGATGGAGAGATTCATTTCGTACGTCAGAAAACATCAGGTACATCTACCACACGTAAGACAATCAAAATATTTCTTACACCAGAGATACAACGCATAATAGATAAATGGGGTAATCCTGCCATGCCTGATAATTTTATATTCCCATTTCTAAAAGGAGATGAATCATTAGAGGAAATCAAGGCAAAGAATCATGGTGTTTATACCCGGATCAACAAACGTATGCGATATGTGTGTGATGTTCTCGGCATTGAACGCATAACCACTTACGCAGCCCGCCACTCATTCGCTTCAATTATGAATAGTGAAGGGGTTCCCATTTCGTATATAAGTGAACAGTTAGGACATACAAGCATACGCACAACTCAAATCTATCTCGCAGGTTTCAGTAAGGAGTCCAGAGCTAATAATGCCCGGATATTGACTTCTTTTCTAAGCACACCGGAAGAATAATGCCGTATAACCATGCACACCGGATATTAGAGTTCACATACTTCTATTCCTGGGCTAATGTCTTGGATTGCAGAAAGCAAAGTCATGATAACATATAAATACGGGTGCGATGAATAAGAAATAGGTTGGTATTCACCCATTTATTCCGGCATATCGGTTATTACATGTATAACCGATTAATACTATTTGTAGAATATGAAAAAGAAGAAAATAGAGAGTGTTGATCCGGCAGATAAGCCGAGACGCAAAACTAAGAAAGTTACAGATATGTCGAATCCTGAAAAACCGAGACGTAAGAGATCAACAACGATCAAAGTTGAAAAGCCTAAGGATGATGTTATCAAAACAACATCGCCTAAAGTTGATTGGCGTGATTCACTCAACCCATTTAAACTTTCAGATTACTATACCGAGGATCCGGAAGAAATAAATCTTATCTCGTTGTTGGATCTTCTTTCTGAAACGAATGATGAAAGCTGTGACTTTGAACTTGACGAAACTATATATTGCGATTCTGATGACACTGAAACCGATGATTGGTTAAATGAAATTGAGGCCCGGTTTGATGCCGTTGTGGGTCCGATTCTTGCAGAAAAAGATATCGCTGGAGAGTCTTAACTTTATTTAACATCAGCAGGGCGGTTTATTTTTATCCACAAAATACCCTTGAAATCTCTCATGACCTAAAACTGGTTGTGAGAGATTTTTATTTTGCCATATATCTATACCACCAAATTGCGTCTAAAAATGTGCTTAAAAAAAGAAATGGAGTCGTGCGGATATATTCCGCAGTAGCAGAATATTCAATGAGTTAGGTCGATGAACATGAAAATTAGGACTTGCGCGATAAGAAAAGATGTTGTACATTTGCAGTGTAGAGTTCAAGCAACTCGGAGACATACAAAAGTACAACACGAAAGTGTCTTACTGATTCTCGCCGATAAAAGTGTGGCAACTAATGAAAACGGGATGAAAGTGGGCACTCTTCGCGTCATAGTCCTAACTATGGCGGAAGGGTTAGCCATATTTCATTGTTTTCAAGGTAGAGCCACACACCTTATCGGCAAGGAAATAGAAGCGGCTCTTCCGCTTTTGTGTAGTACGCTAATCTTTCAGATATAACCGAATCCACTGTAGAGCCGGGATTCTAAGATTTAATATAACATTAGAATCAACCATCTAAAAATAACTGTTATGAGTAAAGGTTATGCTGATTATCTTGTTGCGTTAACACGAGAAATTGATCGAGAATTTCAACGCGATACCGATGGTGTCGAAGTTCCTCTCTTTAGCAAGGAATATGAAGAATGGCTCAAAAATGATGAAAAAATTTCCGAGAGATCACGAGTAAACTACAATCAGTGGCTTAAGAAGGCTGATGCTTGGGTCTGTGAGTCTGATTACGATTTTTGGACTCTCCTCAAAAAAGCATGGGTGGCAACTGACTTTGAAACTGCACGCCATCTATGCAAAGAGTATGAAGATAAGCTCCTGAGTGAAAAAGTTCAGGCTGAAAAAGATGGCAAGAAAGTATTTGGAGAATCTGCTAAAATGATTGGCAACTGGATCAGTGCCTTCCGTAAGTACTGTAAATTCTTTGAAGAGCAAATGCAAAAGGCAGAAATTGATAAAAAGGTACTCGCTGCAATGATTGAAGGCTCACGTTTGACTGCGGATCATTTGTTCCTTGACATCCGTTTTGTCTTATGGGGAATAGCAAATGGGCTCGCTGAATCAACCATGGATTCGTATGTCTCCAACATAAAGCGTGTTAATCGAGAACTGTTCTGCAAAACCGGTCATGACGTCCTTCGTGAATACCTCCCCGGATATGTAAAAACGAAGAATTCAGCAAAAGTTGAGGAGATGTTTAGTACTATGGATGCAAAACTCGAAGAACGCATCGACAACCTAGATGCAACAGAAATGCCGGTTGGCATCTTAGAAAACTGTCGGGCTGCACTCAGAAAATACGCTGAATTCATCAAATCAATTATTTAGTTCAAATAAACAACGCTTCACTGTTGATATTATAAACTTCTTTTACGAATTACATATTTATATTTATACTTATGACACATGAGGAACGGATAAGATATTGTATGTTGCGCAGACCTACCTGTCCCGATGCAAAAGTCGAAAAATGGCTTGAGAATCACATAGACTCTACATCCCTTATTCGATTATTTCTGCGTGACGGCGATCCGACTGATTTTCGCTATCCAAATGATTATGTTCATCTATATCAACCCTACAAGTATTATTCAATACGAGAGAATGAAGATGACTTATGGTTCGATGGTGGTGCCGTGTATAATTATTCAGAAATCAAGGATGAGTACAAAGAACAAATAAGTAAGTTTGTGGATTACGAAGATTGGGAATATGACGTCAACTTTTTTCCATCACTTAATGATAAAGAGGAATACCAACTACAAGTAATTCGTGACCGAATTATTCTAGAGGAAATATCAGGTCTTATTTCTTATTATAACGATTTAGAGGGTCGCAAGGGTTATCTGGATATGACAATCTCCTTACCCCAAGATGTGGAAGCTTCTATTTCAAAATATCGAGAAATTCTGATCTCAAAATTTGAGGAAAAATATCCTGATGTATTTTTACGTTTATCTTTCTATGTTGGTTGGGATGCATGGTTTACTTGTAGCTTTGAATTTGTGTACCGATCTATTTTCATTGAGGTTGATTCTGAGACAAGTCAAATAATAGAGAACATCTATGAAGATCTTGGCATAACCGAGGATGACGACGAAGAAGATACTCAAATCTTTTTACCGCCAACAACAAACTTAGATGGACATGGGAAACAAGCAAAAGAATGGGATATTTTGTCCGATGACGCTGAAACTGACGAATATTTGAAAGAAATTATTAATCAATTTAGCGATTCACCACTTTACAATGATGCATTCACTTCCAAAGAACTAATTGAGTTTGCCGAGCGTTCCAATGGATTTATTGGTGTGTCTGAAGTCCACGCATATAATGCAGATGACGCATTGTCAGAGGCTCTTGATATAATAATTCAAGATTATAGAGACGTTGTAGAAGACGTGTCAGATATTCGATTTATAATATACGTCGGTTCAAACTTTGAGGAGAAAGAAAATCTGTTATCCATGGCAAAATATGCTATCAAAAAGCGTCTTATGAAAGAGTTTGATAATGACATTGACATAAAAGTGGCAATTGCTCAATGTGATGATCTTAGTGGGGGCGGCGACTTAATATTGCATGCTCTGAGTTAAAAGAACGCTTATGAACGGAATAAATCGCGGTTTCCCGTTGGACTTATTGTCTGATGGGAGTAAACAAACGCATCTTGAGGATAGTGTTGTCGACAATATGAGACAATTAATAATCAATGCTTTTGCTCAAAATAGCATTGATATTATCTCGATTTCTTATGTCACCAGTCCATCCGTGGTTCGCTTTGACTTCACTCCAAGCCCAGGTAATAAAATGTCAAATATCCGTTCTTGCAAGGACGATCTGACTGAGGCACTGGCGGATTACGGCCCGGTTCGTTTGATTGCTCCTGTCCCCGGAAAAGGAACGATTGCCGTGGAAGTTCCACGCCCCGACCGACAGATTGTCCGACTTAAAGAGGTGCTTGAGTCAAAGGAATTTCAAGACTCAAAGGCTCATTTGCCTATTGCATTAGGAATTGACTCCGAAAATAATACTATAGTTGCCGACTTGGCAAAGCTGCCACATCTGCTTATTGCAGGTGAAACCGGACAAGGGAAATCGGTATTAATCAATAACATTATAGTTTCCTTACTGTATCGATTATGTCCGGCTGATTTGAAATTTGTACTGATTGACCCTAAGCAGGTAGAATT
>CAZHDH010000062.1:0-14296 GCA_964531245.1 uncultured Bacteroides sp.
CCGCCGAGCAGGAGCGCTCCGATGATATAGATGAAGACATACATCTGCATCTGGCCGCTCTGCATAGGAGCGATGACGCGTGAGAGCTTATTGGTGACAGTAGCAAAAGAATCCATTGTGCCGTCGATGATGTGGCGGTCAAACCAAGCCAGAGGGCGACAGATACCATTGAAGATGATCTTGTGGGTGATGAACAGGTAGAGTTCGTCCCAGTAGAAGCGGTGGTGACACCAATCCCAAAGTGTGGGCATAGCGTTTTTCATCTTTTCAGGGATGGGGTTCTTCGAACGATACATACGTGCTGCAAGAAGGATAGAGCAGATAGCGATGGCTACTGAAGAACAAGCAATCCAGGGATCGAGATGGATGTCGTAAGGCATACGGTTCCAGGTCACGAAATGACCGAAAGGAATGAAGCCGGCCACGCAAGATACAGCAGCGAGGAATACCAAGGGTATCTTCATAGGCAGCGGAGGATCGTGGGGTGTGTGATGACCGTAATCGGGTTCGTCCCAATAGAAGATGAGGTAGTAGAGACGGAACATATAGAAAGCGGTCATTGCGGCCACAATTGTCATCCAAACGCCCATGAAGGGGCTCCAGGCATAAGCAGCCGAGAGGATTTCGTCCTTAGAGAAGAAACCGGAGAAGGGAGGAATACCAGCGATTGCCAGACAGCCGATGAGGAATGTCCAACGGGTAACGGGCATATAGCGGCGGAGACCACCCATCGCGGTATAGTCATTAGAATGGACAGCATGAATCAAAGCACCGGCACCAAGGAAGAGCAGAGCCTTGAACATAGCGTGTGTGAACATGTGGAAGAGCGATGCCATATAGCCAAGGCCGTGGTGACAAACTTCGCCGTGGCCGTTTGAAGCTACACCGAGCGATACCATCATAAAGGCAATCTGCGAGATGGTAGAGAACGCAAGCACGCGCTTGATGTCGATCTGAGTGCAAGCCACCATAGCGGCGTAGAATGCAGTGAGAGCACCGACTACGGCAATAATCATTGTGGCCGATTCCTCAAGCATATAAACGGGGAACATACGAGCAACCAGAACTACACCGGCCACAACCATAGTAGCGGCGTGGATAAGAGCCGAAACAGGTGTGGGGCCTTCCATCGCATCGGGGAGCCAGATATGGAGGGGCATCATAGCCGATTTACCCATACCGCCGGTGAAGATGAGTACCAGGGCCCATGTGAGCACAGAAGCGCCCATAAAGGTAGCACCACCGGTGGAGGTGAGTACCCACTGAGAATCAGTGGTGAGTTTCAGGAAGTCGAATGTCTGGGAATAATAGCTGAGTACAAGGATACCGATAAGGAATCCGAGGTCGGCGAAACGTGTAACGATAAACGCTTTCTTAGAGGCAGCTACAGCAGAATGACGAGTGTAGTAGAAACCGATGAGGAGGTAAGAAGAAGCACCCACAAGCTCCCAGAAAATATACATCTGGAAAATGTTGGTAGCCACGACCAGGCCAAGCATCGAGAAGCTGAAGAGCGAGAGGAAAGCGTAATAGCGCTGGAAACCTTTCTCGCCCTCCATATATCCGAGAGAATATAAGTGAACGAGGAAAGAAATAGTAGTGATCACAATCAGCATCAGAGCCGAGATGGGATCAAGGAGGAAACCGAGGCTGATAACAAGATTTTCAGTGAAAGCAAGCCATGTCTGATTGAAGACGATGGTCTGGATTCGTTCACCGGCTTCGGTTACGAAATCAGGGCAGAAGAAATAGGATAAAGCGACGGTATAAGCCAGCACGAGGGTGGTGCCCATACCCAAACAGCCGAGCCATCCGGCCAGTTTGTGGCTCATCTTGACACCTGCGATTCCCAACAAGAGGAACATAAACAGGGGAATGACAAGGATGAGCAGCGGTAAAGTAATGCTCATAGCTGTTAGAATTTCATTTCGTTAAGAGTCCGCACGTCAATGTTATGAGAGGCACGGAACACATTAATAATAATAGCGATTGCAAGGGCAGTTTCGGCGGCTGCGATGGCGATGGCGAAAAGTGTGAAGAACATGCCTTCGAGCTGACCGGGGAACAGGAATCGGTTGAAGATCACGAAATTCATATCCACTGCGTTAAGCATCAGCTCCAGCGAGATAAGCATTGCAATCATATTTCGGCGGGTGATGAAGCCGAATAGTCCGCAGCAGAACATGATCAGCGACGGAATCAGAAAATAGATAGCTTTGAGTTCCATAGCGTGATTAACGTTTGCGGGCGACTACAACGCCGCCGATTATACAAGCAAGTAAAAGGACACTGATGGCTTCGAAGGGCAGGAGATAGCCGCCGTTACCGGTGCCGAGGATAGCGGTACCGATCTGTTGCATATCAGGGTTGGCAGCCTGGGGCGCAGCGTTGAAAAGCTCGCAGCGCGCCAGAAGCGAGTAACCGGCCACACCGAGCATAAGCACAGATGCGATCAGTCCCAATACGCGACGTTTCGAAGTCAGAGGCTCGGAATTGTGACCGGGATGACTTGTGAGCAGAATCGCAAAAACGAAGAGCACAAGAATACCGCCGGCATACACAGCAATCTGCACAGCACCAAGGAACTGATAGTCCATCATAAAATAGACGACAGCGGTGGCAAAAAGTGCAAACAGCAGGTAGGTGGCGGCACGCAGGATTTTGCGGGTAGTCACGGCCAGTACCGAGAAAATCACAATCGCAAGTGAGACGATTGTGTACAGGATGATACTTCCTACTGAATCCATATAGTAATTTTTATTGATTTAACAGAAATGTGAGAAGGCTGGAGGATCAATTATCAGATTTACCGGCCTGTGCAGCGCGTTCAGCCTTGAGTTTTGCGGCGCGTTCGAGCGCGGCACGAATCTTGGCCTCCTTTTCGGGATCACCTTTAGCAGCTGCAAGCGCTTTGGCTGCGGGATCGTCGGCAGCAGGAGCGGCAGGGGCGGCATCGGGAGCAGGAGCAGCGGCCGCGCCTTCGCGTTCGGCTTTGAGAGCAGCGGCTTTAGCCTTGGCAGCAGCGATTTTAGCTTCCTTCTCGGCAGCAAGTTTTGCCTTTTCCTCTTCGGTGAGTTCAGGTTCAGGCTTTTCGGGGAGATAATTGAGCTGCTTTACGAGTTTTGAGCGGGTAAATACACTCTGCTCAAACTGATTTGTAAATTGCAACGCCTGCGTGGGGCAAGTAGTAACGCAAAGCTGACAGAAGGTACATGAGCCGAGGTCATAGATATAGCGGGCCAGTTTTTTCTTTTTAGTGCCGGCCGGTGTATCCACCATCTTCGTCTCAACGGTGATAGTACCGTTAGGACAATTGCGTTCACATGTACCACAAGCGATACATTTGTGATTGCCTTCGCTATCATAAATCAGCTCCAGGATAGCACGGAAACGATCGGGCCACACGTGAGTGTCACGATTTTCCGGATACCTTTCGGTGATTTTCGGTGTGATGAATTCCTTACCGGTGACCTGCATACCCTTGACGAGCGAGGCAACCCCGGAACCCAATGATTTGAAGTATTCTTTTACACTACCCATTAGATATTGTGATTGTGTGGTTTATATTCATATAGTATTAATCGCGCACCTGACCGCCGACGATGTCGAGCAGTTCGGTGGTGATTGATTGTTGACGCAGTTTATTGAATTCCAGGCTGAGCTGTTCCTGAAGTTTCTGGGCGTTGTCATTCGCGCTCTGCATAGCCATAACGCGCGCGGCTTGTTCTGAGGCACGGTTTTCAACAAAGACTTCTTGTGTGATAGATAGCAGATACATAGGAAGCACGGTGGTGAAAACCGCGGTAGCGTTAGGTTCAAACAAATACGGCCGGCTTGCCGACTTCTCCCCTGCGGGGGTGAACACATCGGCAGAAAGAGGCAACAGGCGATCGCAGGTAGCCACCTGACGTCCGGCGCTCTTATAGTTCATATAAATGACTTCAACAGCATCTGTAGCACCGGTTACGAAATCTGTACGCAGACGGTATTCAAAATCCTTAACCGCACTGCCTGTGCTTTTGGAATCGACACCATCGGCATTCAGAATTGAAATTTCGGGGCTTGCAAGGCGACTCACAATCTTCCGCATTTTCTTACCTACAGGGCAGATACGCAGATTGAGCGAGGCGCCGTAGCGCTGGCGAAGCGCGGCAATGTGCTCAGCCATAAATTTAGCCAGATTCACATTATAGGCACCGCACAAGCCGTCGTCGCTGCCAAGAATTACGATAGTCACGGTAGATACCGGACGAGTCTCTGTAAGCGGTGAAGCGAAAGAGGCATCTGATTGCAGGACGTTGGCAATGATAGTCTCGATACACTCACGATAGGGTTTGAGACGACGCAGCTCGCCCTCGGCTTTGTGCATCTTGGCCGACGAAATCATTTTCATAGCACCGGTAATTTTCTCTGAGGAGGCTACCGAGCTGATTCGTCCTTTAAGTTCGCGTAATGTTGCCATAAAAATAAGCCGAGGTTAGGATTTAGAACTGAGCGGCGATCTGTGAAGCGGCTTCTTTGAGTTTTGAGGTGACATCATCGGTGAGCTTGCCGGATGCAATCACATCAAGGACATCAGCCTGATATTTTGCGTGGAGCAGCTGCAGCAACTGTTTTTCAAACTCTGCGACCTTGTCAAGGGGTACATTTTCGAGCAGACCGTTGACACCGCAGTAGATAAGAGCCACTTCGTCGGCCACGGCTACAGGATGATATTGGGGCTGAATAAGCAACTGTTCGTTTTTACGTCCCTTGTCGATCACGCGCGCGGTAACGGGGTCGATGTCGCCACCGAATTTTGTGAATGACTCCAGTTCGCGGAACTGAGCCTGGTCGATTTTCAGAGTACCGGCCACTTTTTTCATCGACTTAATCTGCGCATTACCACCCACACGTGATACCGAGATACCTACGTTGATAGCAGGGCGGATACCACGGTTGAACAGAGCAGATTCGAGATATATCTGACCGTCGGTAATCGAAATAACGTTGGTGGGAATGTAAGCAGATACGTCACCGGCCTGAGTTTCGATGATAGGAAGTGCGGTGAGCGAACCACCACCCTTAACCAGAGGTTTGAGCACGGGGGGAAGGTCGTTCATCTGCTCGGCGATCTTCTGATTGTCGATAATCTTAGCGGCACGTTCAAGCAGACGTGAATGGAGATAGAAAATATCGCCGGGATATGCTTCGCGGCCAGAAGGACGTTTGAGGATAAGAGAGATTTCACGATAAGCCACAGCCTGCTTGGAGAGGTCGTCGTAAACGATAAGAGCATCGCGGCCTGAATCGCGGAAAAATTCGCCGATAGCGACACCGGCAAAAGGAGAATAATAGCGCATTGCAGCCGAATCAGAAGCCGTTGCAGCCACAACTACGGTATAATCCATAGCGCCGTATTTACGGAGGGTTTCGACGATAGCGGCTACAGAAGACGCTTTCTGACCGATAGCGACATAGATACAATAAACAGGCTTACCTTCCTCGAAGTTTTTGCGCTGATTGATAATGGTGTCGATGGCGATTGCAGTCTTACCAATCTGGCGGTCGCCGATGATAAGTTCGCGCTGGCCACGACCGATGGGCACCAAGGCATCGACGGCCTTGATACCGGACTGAAGCGGCAGCGATACGGGCTGGCGGTAGATAACACCGGGAGCCTTGCGTTCGAGCGGCAGACGGATGAGGTCGCCTGAAATAGGACCGCGGCCGTCGATGGGTTCGCCAAGAACATTGATTACACGCCCCAGAAGACCTTCACCCACAGGGATGGATGCGATATTTCCTGTACGACGTACGCTCATGCCCTAGGTGACATTGTTGACATCATTAAGCAGGATGACACCGACGTTGCTTTCCTCAAGGTTGAGCGCAACGCCTTTCACACCGTTTTCAAATTCAACAAGCTCATTGGCGCATACATTGTCGAGCCCATACACGTGGGCAACGCCGTCGCCAACTTCAAGTACACGGCCTACTTCTTCAAAGTTTACCTTTGAGTTGACACTTTCAAGTTGTTGTTTTAAGATTTCTGAAATCTCGCTGGGGTTAATCATTGGGACAAATGGTGTGGATTGATTATTTGTTTAGAAGCTGGAGACGAAGGTCGCGGAGGCTGTTTTTCACTGAGGCATCAAGACGTTCGTTATCAATGGTGACAACAAAACCACCGATCAGGTCGGGATCGATTTTGTCGCTAAACTCCATTTTTGCACCCTGGGGAAGGTGGGAGTCGATAACACTCTTGATTCTGCCAACCACATCGGCAGGAAGTGGGGCAGCACTTGTAAGAACGACGCGACAGATATTATTTTCGCTGCGATAAACGGCCTCGTAAGCGTGCGCGATTGCGCCTGCCATATCAATTCGGCGGTTATTCTCAAGAAGCTTGAGAAAATCGGCAAAAAGAGCATCGCTGTCAGTGGCGCCGGCAGCAGTGGTGAGGATACGCATCTTGTCGGTGGCACTGACATACGGGTTATTGACCAGATCGCCGAGATCGGAAGTTGAGTCGAAAGCCGTGGCGAGAGTCTGCATCAATGAATACATACGTTCGCTCAGACCACGCTCCTGCGCCGTCTTGTACAATGCCTTGGCATATCTTCTTGGAATCAGTCCTTCGTTCATTATTAAATGCTTGAGAAATAAAAAATGCCTTATTCCTGAAATAATCGGAAACGCTTGTAATTATAGGTTAGGATTATTTCGCGGGTTCGATTTCGTCGAGCAGATTGTTGACTAAAGCGGCCTGCTGCTTTTCATCCTGAAGTTGGTTTTTAACCACCTTTGCAGCGATGTCAAGGGCAAACTCGCTCACTTGGTTGCGGAATTGGAGTTGGGCTTCTTTTTGCTGTTGTTCGATCTGCATTTTAGCACTGTCCATCACTTTCTGTGCTTCAGCCTGAGCTGCGGAGCGAGCTTCTTCGATAATCTGATTTTTGAGACGGTCGGCTTCGCGCAGGATATCGGCCTGCTGCTTGCGAGCGTCGTTGATTACGTTCTGCGCGCTCTCGCGGGCATTATCAAGCTGGTCTTTTGCACTTTGGGCATATTCCACTCCCTTGTCGATGAGGTCGGCACGTTGTTCTACGGTCTTGAGGATGACAGGCCAAGCCCACTTCCACAGGATGAAGAAGAGGACAGCGAAGGCCAGAAACATCCAGAAGATGAGGCCGAAATCCGGGGTGAATAGTTCCATAAGTCAGGGGTGAATGGGATACAGTGTATTATACGAACAAAGCGAGGATACAAACGATAACAGCAAAGAGGGCAACACCTTCAATAAGCGCGGCAATAACGATCATATTGCTTCGGATGTCACCAGCTGCTTCGGGCTGACGAGCGATGGCTTCCATTGCTGCACCACCGATTTTACCGATACCGATACCGGCACCAATTGCTGCGATAGCCGCACCGATACTTGCACCGATGCCTGAGAGATTGATGGCTTGTTCTGCTGCCTGAGCTAAGATACCTAACATAGTGATAAGTTTTAGATAGTTTATTTTGTTTTTGATTTATTCTTATTTAGAGACGACGGGAGCCGGAGCAGCCGCGTGTTCGTTTTCTTTGTGATGTTCTTCATGCTGCGCCAGAGAGATGAATATGGTGCTAAGCATGGTGAATACGTATGCCTGAATGAAACTTACGAGCACATCGATAAGCAACATAAAGATAGAGAAGAGCACCGATACCACCGTAGTGGCACCACCGGCCGCGGGATTGATTGCGGCGAAAATGAATATAAGCAGTGTGAGCACCAATACGATCATGTGGCCACCCATCATATTAGCGAACAGACGCACTGTGAGCGCCGCCGGCTTAGTGAACATACCGAAAATTTCAATAATCGGCATAATGGGTATAGGAAATTTAAGCCACAGGGGTACATCGGGCCAGAAGATTTCTTTCCAATAGTCTTTCGTGCCCCAGATATTGGTAACGAGGAATGTGAGCACCGCAAGCACCAAAGTCACCGCGATATTACCCGTGAGGTTAGCACCGCCGGGGAATACTACAATAAGTCCGAGCAGGTTCATTCCAAGAATAAAGAAGAACACTGTGAGTAGATAAGGTGCAAACTTGGGGGCTTTATCACCGAGAGTGGATTTGATAACACCATCGTAGATAAAAGTCACGAGGGCTTCGATGGCACCGGTTGTCTTACGGGGAGCTTTGAAGCCATTGGCTTTATGATGACGTGCCAGATGTAAGAGCAGAGCAGATACAAAGATAACGGCGATGAACAGAGCACATACGTTTTTGGTGATCGAAAAATCCCACGGACGTATTTCTTTACCGTCAACTATTTCTACCAGTTTGCCTTTATATTCTGATCCTTTTGGAGCAATCTTGAACTCAGCGTTCCCATCGCGATAGGTCTGGCCATCGGTTACTCGGGCCGACGAGAAGATGTGCAATCCGTCAGAACCCCATACGATAATGGGCAAAGGGATTCTCTTATGATGATTGAACGGAACTTCCCAACCATAGCCATCGCCGAGGTGTTCAAAGATGATTTCCTTGGGGTCAATTTTACCGTCGCCTCCGTGATTGTCGCCGTGATCGGCGGCAAAGACAGATGCTGGCAGTAATGCTATCAGACCGAGAAGCAGTATTTTTACGTATCTTATCATATTATTCCGAGCAATCCAGATTAATAAAGACAAACAGACACTACATTAGAATCAATATCGGCCACTCCACCGCTGATTTCGCGAGTGGTAACTTTTCCGGCAGCATCGGTATATAAGATTTTACCGGCAACGAGGGTCGAAACAAGCGATGCGTGATTATTGAGCACGGTGAACGCACTCATTGCCCCGGGAAGGGTAACTGAGGTTGCCTCTCCCTGGTAGAGCACTTCGTCCGGAGAAATAATCTTAAGTGTCATCTGTATCTGTGTCTGATATTATTTGTGTTTACTTTACTTCAGCAAGCAGGCGTTTGCCTTTTTCAATAGCATCATCGATGGTGCCGACATTGAGGAAGGCCTGTTCGGGATACTGATCCATCTCGCCTGCAAGAATCATCTTGAAACCACGGATAGTCTCGCTGAGGGGCACCATCACACCGGGCAGGCCTGTGAACTGTTCGGCCACATGGAATGGCTGCGAGAGGAAACGCTGTGCACGGCGTGCGCGTGATACCACGAGTTTGTCCTCGTCGCTGAGTTCGTCTACACCAAGGATGGCTATAATGTCCTGAAGTTCGTTATACTTCTGGAGGAGCTGTTTTACAGCCTGGGCTGTATTGTAATGATCTTCTCCTACGATATTGGGGTCAAGGATACGTGATGTTGATTCAAGAGGATCTACCGCGGGATAGATACCAAGCTCGGAAATCTTACGCGAAAGTACGGTTGTGGCATCCAGGAAGTTGAAGGTGGTGGCAGGAGCCGGGTCGGTAAGGTCATCGGCAGGCACATAGATTGCCTGTACAGATGTGATCGAACCATTCTTTGTGGAGGTAATACGTTCCTGAAGCGCACCCATTTCCGATGCAAGAGTAGGCTGATAACCTACAGCAGAAGGCATACGGCCGAGAAGTGCGGATACCTCAGAACCAGCCTGAGTGAAACGGAAAATGTTGTCGATAAACAGGAGCACATCCTTACCACCAGCACCCTGATCGCGGAACTGCTCGGCAACGGTAAGGCCGGTGAGCGCAACGCGCAGACGGGCACCCGGCGGTTCGTTCATCTGACCGAACACAAGGGCAGCCTGAGAATCCTTAAGATGAGCCAAATCGACATCATCAAGGTTCCATTCGCCGCGTTCCATTCCCTCTTTAAACTTATCGCCATAGCGCATAACGCCGCTTTCGATCATTTCGCGCAGCAGGTCGTTACCCTCGCGGGTGCGTTCGCCCACACCGGTGAACACCGAGAAGCCATCGTGTCCCTTGGCGATATTATTAATCAGCTCCATAATGAGCACGGTCTTGCCTACGCCGGCACCACCGAACAGACCGATCTTACCACCTTTACTATAGGGTTCGAGGAGGTCGATAACCTTAATACCTGTTGCAAGGATTTCTGTACCGATGGTAAGATCCTCAAATTTGGGTGCGGGTTGGTGGATAGGTTTAAGATTCTGGCGGTCGAGTGCGGGAAGATTATCGATAGCATTACCGATAACATTCATCAGACGGCCTTTGACCTGATCGCCGGTAGGAATGGCGATAGGATGTCCGAGGTTTACAACGGCGGTGCCGCGGCAAAGACCGTCGGTTGATTCCATAGCCACACAGCGCACGGTGTCCTCACCGATATGCTGTTCTACTTCAAGGATGAGTTCCGAACCGTTTTCACGATCTACTTTAAGAGCAGTATAAATCGGGGGGAGGATCATTCCGTCGCCTTCGAAAGCCACGTCGACCACAGGACCAATTACCTGTGCGATTTTTCCGGTATTTTCGCTCATTATTATGGAGGATTGAAAAAGTGTCTATTTAACTAATTAGAAATGCCATCCGAATGTGATGATGCATACCATCAGAGCGAGGTTAAACAAGCTGATGGGAAGCAGGTATTTCCATTCGAGGGTGAGCAGCTGGTCGATACGCAGACGGGGGAAAGTCCACTTGAACCAAATGATGATGAACGACAGGCAGATAGCCTTGGCGATAAACCAAATGGGAGTGGGAATATAATTCATTACGGTATTGAAGCCGTCCCATCCAGCGATGTGGAAAGGCATCCAGCCGCCGAAGAACAACAGCGTAGCAACGCCGGCGACGATAAACAGGTTGAGGTATTCGGCCAGATAGAAGAAACCGAAATGGATACCGGAATACTCAGTGTGGTAACCGGCGGTAAGTTCACTTTCAGCTTCGGGAAGGTCAAACGGGCCACGGTTTGTTTCGGCTGTACCGGCAATCAGATAAATAATGAAAGCGATCCATGCGGCAACGTGACCTTTGAGGATAAACCATGTGTTTTCTTGCGCCATCACAATATCAGTGACATTCATGCTGCCGGCAAGACATACCATTGTGACAACGACAAGGCCGATAGACAGCTCATAGCTAATCATCTGAGCACCTGAACGCAGCGCACCGATAAGGGTGTATTTATTGTTTGACGACCAACCGGCCAGCAGGATGCCGAGCACACCGATTGACGAACAAGCCACCAGAAAGAAAATACCGATATTAAAGTCGACAATCTGAAGACCATAACCCCAGGGAAGCACCGAGAAGCTGAGCATCGAAGCAATGATAACCAGATAAGGCGCGAGGGCAAAGAGGAATTTATCAGTATGATTCAGCGAGATAAGCTCCTTGATAAGGATTTTGAACATATCGGCGAAGCTTTGCAGCAGACCGAAAGGACCCACACGGTTGGGACCGAGGCGACACTGGAAAGCTGCACATACCTTACGCTCGAAGTAGATGTAAAACAGAGCGAGCAGCGCGTATGCGAGCAGGAGTCCAACACCAATAAGGAGACATTCGACGGTGACAGTGGCCCATGAGGGAAGGAATCCCATCAAAAAGTCGTGAATGGGGCCGGTTATTTTTGAAAAGTCAAAAATATTTGTGTCAGTTAAATTATTCATGAGTGATAATCAGTTGACGGTTTAACGGTCCATATCGGGCACGATATAGTCGAGCGAGCCACCTATGGTGATTAAGTCAGCAATTTTAGAACCTTCGGTGATATGATCCACCACGCCGGCCAGAGGCAGACAGGGAGGTGCGATCTTCAGGCGGTAAGGCTTGGTGGAGCCATCGCTCTCGAGGTAAACACCAAAAGCTCCACGACAACCCTCAACGAGTTGGAACCACTGGCCTTTGGGAAGTTTAAGCACTTTGGGAACTTTAACCAGATACTCGCCATCGGGAATATTATCAACGAGCTGTTCAAGAATCTTGGCACTCTGTACCATTTCGTCCATACGCACCTTGAAACGTGCCATAGAGTCGCCTTCGGTACGGGTTATTTCCTCGAAATCGAGCTCTGAATAGATCGAATAGGGACGGAGTTTGCGAATATCGCAAGCCCAATCGGAAGCACGACCGGAAGGACCGGTTACGGCATACGAGATAGCATCCTCGCGCGAGAGGTACCCTACCCCTTCCATACGACCTTTGGCAATCACATTGCCGGTGAATATCTTGTTATATTCCTTAATGTTAGCGGGAAGTACTGCGAGGAGATCTTTCACATCCTTGGCGAAATCGGGTGCGATGTCCTGCATAACACCACCGATGCAAGCATAGTTGAATGTCATACGCGCGCCACAGGTTTTCTCGAAAATATCAAGAATCTGCTCACGCACACGCAGAGTATAGAACAGCATCGTGGTGGCACCGAGGTCCATGCAATATGTACCGATAAACAGGCAGTGCGAAGCGATACGCGAAAGCTCATCCATCATCACGCGGATAACCTGAGCGCGGCGAGACACTTCGATACCGGCGGCCTTTTCATATACCAGACACAGACCGTGGTGATAGATCTGACCCGAGAAATAATCGAGACGATCCATAAAGTGCAGGGTCTGCTGATACTGGAGCGATTCGCACAGTTTTTCAACGCCACGATGGATATAACCCATATAGACGTCAATTTTTTTGATAGTTTCACCATCTACGGCAGTACGGAAACGCAATACACCGTGAGTCGCAGGGTGCTGCGGGCCGATATTGATCACGAAATCATCTTTCTTAAAGATTTCGCGTTCGGTTTTTACGACCTTACCATCTTCGAGGTGATAAACGTTGGTATAATCGGTCTGACGCTCGTTATCAGTGGACGGGGGATTGATAGCGGGGCTGTCATCATAATCCTTGCGCAGGGGGAAACCCTTCCAATCAATGCTGAGGAAAAGACGACGCATATCCTGATTGCCAATGAAGACAATACCGAAGAAGTCGTACACCTCGCGTTCGTAAATCTCGGCGATACGCCAGAGATCAGCGACAGAGTGGATATAGGGGTTGTCACGGTCAGCAGCCTGTACGCGTACAGAGCACATAGTATTGTGGCGAGTAGACATGAAATAGTAGACACATCCGAGAGCGTCCACCCAGTCCATACCGGAAATTGTGTCGAGGTAATCCATTGCCAGGGCGGAATCGTTTTTGAGCGCTTCTGCCAGTGCATGCCAGTCTTTTTCATCGATAGACACCTGAACGATGTCGTTACCGTCTACCGTAAAAGTGGCCTGCGGAAAAAGTGAGGCAATCTTTTCCTGAATATTAGCCATAGCTATATGATTGGTTTGGGCTTAATGTTCTATATATTATATAATGTGTAAATTGTAGGTCGCTTATTCCGCAGCATCGGGTTCTACGGTATGTGAATCAAGAAATTCCTGACGACGTTCCTGACGGTTGACACCGCCGAAGAACTTTTCGACCTTAACTTTGCGGGAAAGCTGCATGATACCGTAGATCATAGCTTCGGGGCGGGGAGGACATCCGGGCACAAATACATCCACCGGCACAATATCCTCGATACCCTTGGCCACATGGTAACTCTTGCGGAAGGGGCCGCCTGAAATGGCACACGAACCACAGGCAATCACATATTTAGGTTCGGCAAGCTGATCGTAAAGGCGACGGAACACCGGAATCATACGATATACGATTGTTCCGGCTACCATCATAAAGTCGGCCTGACGAGGTGAAGCGCGGGCTACTTCCCAGCCAAAACGCGCCATATCAAAGCGCGCCGCACCAAGCGACACAAATTCAATGCCGCAGCAACTGGTGGCGAAGGTGAGTGGCCACAAGGAATTAGACCGCCCCCAGTTGATGAGTTTATCAAAGGAACCCACGATAACGTTAGTTCCGCTTTCCTGGATTTCCTTTACGAGCGACTCAATATACTCGTTATCTTTAAATGCCTCGTAGGGCATGCTTTTTGTTGTTACTTCCATTCGAGGGCTCCTTTCTTCCAGGCATAAACAAGGCCCAGCACTAAGACACCAAAAAAGACGGCGATACTAATCAGACCCTGAGAGCCAAGCTCCTGCATACGCACTGCCCAAGGCAGCAGGAAGACAGTTTCGACGTCGAACATCAAGAACAGAATAGCAAAGAGATAGTATCCGATATGAAGCTGCGACATTGACTCGCCGCGAGTGGGGATACCACAGTCATAGGCTTCGCCTTTCTGAGGATTAAATGACCTTGGCGAGATCAATCCGGCAATCCACATAGCCAGCCCTACCAGTGCTACACCGGTCAAAAGCGCTGTGATTGCCAGCACTCCGCTGTACTGAATTCCAAAAATGGCTAATGATATCATATATGTATATGATATAATTTTTGAGCCTGTTAGCTC
>CAZHDH010000063.1:0-14292 GCA_964531245.1 uncultured Bacteroides sp.
GCACTTTTATGCCCTTAATAGCGGCTTTTTCGTCTTCCGACCGCTAGAACGCGGAGCGGCGTGGCTCCCGGCGCCATCCGGATTTTCTGCACATTTTGATTTGTTGTCGATTTTGTGTTGTCCGATGAGGGGTGGCAGGTTGTAATTTTGCAGTGTCAAAACAATCCATCAAACATATTCAGCTATGAGCAAAAAAAATACTTTTGTGTTTAATCTTGATTGGTACGAAATACTTAAGGACTTCTCGGCCGAGGTGCGATTCGAGGTCTACGAGGCCATAATGTGCTATGCCTCAAAGGGTGAAATGCCCTCCTTATCGTCGGAAGCTAAGGTAGCTATGGCATTTATCCGCCACGAATTGGACCGAAAAAACGCTTCGACAAAAAAAGCCACTCAAAATACCACGACCCCCACCAAAGCGGAGCCGGAGGTAGGCTGTGCCGATACACAAATGCCTTGTGCTGACCCGAAAGCTGAGGAGGACCGTCGCATTAGCGATGCCGAAGCCCAGCTTCGCCTGCGCACTCGCTATGAACGGCGCGTGCGTCCGGATTATCGTCATCTGATCAACTTCACGCAATACCGCCGGTTACACTTCGACAAAGCCAGCGACGAACACCTGAATGTCACGCTCCAGAAGTTGCGCGACGGCACCATGCGCCTGAGTGATATTGAGCGACAGATTCAGGAGGCGGAGCAAAAGAAAAAGAATGATCAGAGCTGATTAACGCTGCGTATGCTGCGTGTACCATACTTTAACCATTAGATTTGCTTAAAATAATTAAATTTATTTGGTAGCCAATATTCTTTTTTGTAATTTTGCACCCGTAATGGTTGCTCCGGATTCCAAGAGTGGAAGCCCAATGGAGCATGAAAAGGGAATGAGGTGTGATTCCTCAACAGTACCCGCTGCTGTAATTTCCTGTTCTTTGACAATGTAATTTGGTCAACGAACAAAGTTTTTTCGCAACTTGCCACTGGTAATTCATATACCGGGAAGGCGCGATAAAACCGGGATAAGTCAGAAGACCTGCCATACCTATATATTAAAGCCCCCACGGGATTATGGGTTTGACTTTGAAATCACTACCTCCGGTACGAAGACTCTGTCTTTAGCAGGTTTAACTGATTAATTTAAGAAAACTATAACCCGTTGACATACCCTTTTTGAGGGTGGTTCTGCGGGTCTTTTTTTTAACATTAATCTATAAACCAATAATGACATCTCGTTTTATTTTGTCGATTGTCGCGTGTTGCTTCATTCCGGGTCAGATTAAAGCAGACGAACAAGCCGACTCTACATACCTTCTTAAAGAAGTGCTGGTTACGGCGCAGCGGCCTAATCGGGACATTATTCCCGTGCAGACCCTCTCAGGCGACCAGCTGCACAAACTTAACAGTAATAGCATTGCTGACGCCCTGCGTTATTTTTCGGGGGTGCAAGTGAAAGATTATGGTGGTGTGGGTGGTATCAAGACTGTCAACATCCGATCGATGGGTACTAATCACACAGGTGTGGTTTACGATGGCGTGGAACTCGGAAATGCCCAGAACGGACAGATCGACCTGGGACAGTTTTCACTTGATAATATCGAGGCTCTGTCGCTCTACAACGGTCAGAAAAGCGAGATTTTACAGCCGGCGAAAGATTTCGGAGCGGCAGGCATGATTTATATGAGGACCCGCACCCCAAGTTTTGCTGAAGGCGAAACATACCACGCCAGGGCGACCATTCGCATGGGTTCATTCGATTTACTTAACCCGTCGGCTCTTGTAGAATTAAAGTTAAGCCAACGTGTATCCGCCTCACTCAGTGCCGAATGGATTAATTCGAGCGGAAAATATAAGTTCCGCTACCGACGCGTCAACCCTGCCGGCGAACTTGCCTACGACACCACTGCCGTGAGGCAGAACGGGGATATAAATGCCACCCGAATTGAGCTGAACACATACGGTAGCCTTAACAATGGTTCCTGGACATTCAAGGTTTATAACTACAACTCAGAGCGTGGAGTGCCCGGTGCAATCGTAAATAACGTATGGCGCAGGGGCGAGCGGATATGGGATACCAATTCATTTGCTCAAGGCCGCTATACGGGATATTTCGGCAAATTTACCACTCTTAATAATCTGAAATACGCTTTTTACAGAACCCACTATGTAAACAACGACGACAAGCAGGTGAAAATAGACAACCTGTATAAGCAAAAAGAGGTATATTTCTCGTCGGCAAACGAATACGCAATCACTGATTCGTGGCGTGTATCGGCCAGTTACGACTTTATGTGGAACACCCTTGATGCCGATGTCTATGGATTTGTGAAACCCGACCGTATTTCGCAATATTTATCTGCTGCCACGGCACTTGATTTGAACAGATTCAAAATTCAGGCCAGCGCATTATCCACCTTCGTCCACGATAGAATCCGGGGGCAGGAAGCACCGGCAGACAAGCACGTATTCTCACCCGCGGTTTTTATGAACGGGTATCCGCTTCGGAATAAAGATTTCTCAGTCAGGGTATTTTACAAGAAATCATTCAGGATGCCTACATTCAATGACCTCTACTATGCCGATATGGGCAATTCAAAACTTTCGCCCGAGCGTGTAGCCCAATATAATGCAGGCCTTTTGTATGATCATCGATCATCATCGGTGATTTGCGGTGCGAGGGTGAGTGTGGATGCTTATTATAACCGCGTGAAAGATAAAATTGTAGCATATCCCAAGGGGCAGCAGTTTCGCTGGACTATGCTGAATCTGGGGCTGGTGGATATACGCGGCGTCGATTTTACGGGACTTCTGACTATCAACCCATACCCGGAACTATATCTTACCGTGCGCGGACAGTACACCTTCCAGCGTGCTATCGACATTACCAATCCTGCCGATAATTATTACCGCGATCAGATTCCATACATTCCGCGACATTCCGGTGCCGCCGTGATAAATGCGCAGTGGCGCGGATGGTGTCTTAATTATTCGTGGATCTATGTAGGCGAACGATATAACCAACAGGAAAATATCAGATATAATTACACTCAACCTTGGTACACCTCCGATCTATCCCTGAGCAAAGATTTCCACCTGGGCAAAGTGAGCCTGCGGGGATTGATTGAAGTAAACAATCTCCTGAGTCAGGATTACGACGTGATCCTCAACTACCCTATGCCCAAACGTAATTATAGGTTTACCCTAACCGTAGAAATATGATGAGCAAACAATTTTTTATATATTTTCTGCTGCTCCTTATGGTGGCCACAAGTTGTCGTGAGGACGAACTTGTGGTGCCTACGGAGTATGACATTATCGGCGACGAGCGCCCCGACGCCGGCATCCGCGGATTCTACCTTGTCAACGAAGGGAATATGGGGTCAAACAAATGCACCCTGGATTTCTATGACTATTATACAGGTCTATATTCCCGAAATTTTTATGCCGAGAGGAATCCTAATGTTATCAAAGAGCTTGGCGATGTCGGAAATGACATCGGGATATATGGCTCGAAACTATATGTAGTGGTCAATTGCTCGCATAAAGTTGAGGTGCTTGATGCACGTTCCGGGGTAAGACTCGGGCAGATAGACATTCCCAATTGCCGGTATGTCAGATTTCATCGTGGCAGGGCATACGTAAGTTCGTACGTCGGCCCGGTGTTGATCGACCCTAACGCACCCAAAGGTGCGGTGTATGAGGTTGATACACTTTCGCTCGCCGTGACCAGAAAGGTGTCTGTAGGATATCAGCCCGAAGAGATGGAGATAGTTGACGACTATATGTATGTGGCCAATTCCGGAGGGTATAGAGCGCCGTATTACGACAATACCGTGTCTGTAATTCAGATGATCGACTTCAAGCAAGTGCAACAGATACCCGTAGGCATAAATCTCCACCGTCTGAAGAAGGATAAATATAATAAACTGTGGGTTACGTCGCGTGGCGATTACCAGTATCGCCCGTCGCGGCTGTATGTTATGGAGAAAAAGCCCGGTTACAATCAGATGATTGTGACCGACACTATACCGGTAGCTTGTTCCAATATGGCTTTTTTTGAAGATAAAATGTACTACTATGCTACGGAATGGAACAATTATACAGCTTCCAACACCATAACATACGGTGTAATTGACGTGCGTACCAAGGAAGTCATATCCCACAATTTCATACAGGACGGCACTGAAAACGAAATAACCATTCCCTACGGAATTGCCGTACATCCCGAATCGGGTGATATATTCGTTACCGATGCAAAAAATTATGTTTCCTCCGGCACTCTCTATTGTTTTAGTGCCGTCGGATACAAGAAATGGAGTGTCCGCACCGGGGATATTCCGGCACACATCACTTTCCTTACAAAATGAAGAAGATAGCTTTTGCCCTTATTTCCGCTTCGGTGCTTTATGCGTGCAGCGATGAAATCCCGATGGTAAACCTCGGCATTGACGATGTGTATTACATACCGCGGATGCAGAAACTTGATCTGCATCCGGCGCTCACCGGCGAAAAATACGAATGGTATGTCAACGGAACTTTAGTAAGCACATCAAAGGATTACATCTTTCTTGCATCCGACGAGGGTTCTTACACTCTGGAGTTAAAGATTCTGGACCCAAATACTCCATACGATTTTGAATTTACCATCCACGTCCTTCACGAAGAAATTGAATACAGTCCTTATATCACAAAGGTTTATGAGTATTGCCCTGCTCCGGGTCAATATATCAACGAAATGCCGCGATATGAGGATGGTGATACATACGCGACTATACTTCAAAAGGCAGAGGAATCTATATCGGGCACTAACGATGTCATGATTTCGCTCGGGGGATATGGCGGGTATGTGACCTTCGGTTTCGATCACACGGTGATCAATGTGCCGGGCGAAAAGGATTTCCGGATATGGGGCAATTGTTTCTACGAACTGCTGCAACCTGATAAAAAAGGAGGGTCGGCTGAGCCGGGTATAGTAATGGTAAGCTACGATACCAACTGCAACGGCCTCCCCGACGATGAATGGTATGAACTCGCCGGCAGCGAATATTACTCAGATGATACGCGCCACGCATATTCAATCACATATCGACGACCCGATCCAGACAGGCAAATCGTGGCCGACGAAGATAACAGCCTGGACGACATTTATTATATATCTTGGAGCGATAATACAGGTCAGACCGGATATATACCCAAAAATATTTTTCATAACCAGGATTATTTCCCCAAGTGGATAAATAGCGATGAAATATCTTTCGCCGGATCATTGCTGGCCGATAACGCCGAAGATATTAGTGGGAATGGCAGCTATTTTGTCCTATACAGCTACCCGTGGGGATACGTCGACAATCATCCGAACGAATACGGCGACCTTAACTCATTCGACATCTCGATGGCTGTGGATTCTGTGGGAAACCCGGTGGATTTACCGGGCGCCGACTTTATCAGGGTATATACCGGCCTGAACCAATGCTGTGGCTGGCTTGGTGAGACTTCCACAGAATTAAGCCGGGCACAGGACCTTCACATCAGTCTGCCATCGATTCCGAACCCTTAAAAATCGTGTAACCTCAGTAACTCTTAATAACCCTATCATGAGAAAAGAACTAATCTCATTAGCTATCGGATTGTCAGCGCTTTCGGCTATGGCTCATCCGATCGACTTCGACAAAATCAAGTCCTGGACCGGCACAGGGCCGTATCGCGCAGCTCTGGCCGTCACTAACGATGCTGCTGCATCCGACCCCAAAGTCTACGTGTGGGGATTCCGCTGGGATGAAGGCGAAACCCCTACCGGCGAGGATATGTTCAAGGCCATTTGCGCCAATAACGACAACCTGGTGCTTCTTACCCAGATTACCGGGCAGTTCGGGTCCACGGTCTGCGGCATAGGTGTCGGAGAGGCCGACAAGCTCCTCGAAAACATCTATTTCGATTTCGAAAAAGCTCTGAACTATGAGTTTATAAACTTTGACTACTACAACACTAACGCCCTGTTCGGGCAGGCCGATGCTCCAGGCGACCAAACACCGGAAATATGCGCAGCTGCTATAAATGCGGCCCGTACCTCAGGTTCGCATTTTATTCAGCACCCGCTCGACCACCCCGCTTACGGCTATCCCGCCTACGACTACGACTGTTGGGATATGACCGACCAAGGCTGGGAATATGGCTGGTGGACCTCGGCCTGGTATGCCGGCTATTGGAGCTATTGGACTATATCCGGCTCAAACCCCGACTGGATGTACAGCGGCACCGGATTCACCGGTCGTTTGCTATCGGATGGATGCGTGGACGGATGGTCGCTGACAATGTTCGAAAACCCGAAGGTCGGGGGTGTGGGCGAAGGCGTTCCTCCGTCCGACGACAAGAATCTCTACGTTTACTGCGAGCCCAGACAGTCGTCCGATATCAACACATCAGTAATTGATGTTAATGCTCCTGAAGAATATTATACCATTACAGGCATGCGCGTCGATGCACATAATCTCACACCGGGTATTTACATAGTGCGCAAAGGCCAATACATCGAAAAAAGATATATCCACTAATCATTATTTCACAAATGAAAAAACAATTTCTGACGCTTGCTTTTTGCATCCTTTGCATCGCAAGTATGATGGCAGGCGCGCCCGACCTGTCAAAAGTTCGCTTTACAGTAGGCGAGGGGTCAAATACCTGCCTGCTCGTGATGCGATACAATGTTGAAGATCGCATAGACAATTTTGTTTATGCCATCAATTCCAATGATGACAACATCTCTGCAATGGACGCTCTGGCCTTGATTAAGGAAGCGGACGACCGTATGTCGATACAAACCGCAGCTGATGGTGCTACCATCAGCGTAGACCTCACCGGCGACTCGAAAACGGTTTTCGACAATGCCGACATCAAAGATGTCAAGGTAAAACCCGTTGCAGGTTATACACTGGCTGCCGACGGCTCCACCAAAGTGCTCACACTTTCGGCCGACGGAGCGGATGCCTCGCACTCCGAATATTTCTTCTATGTGCCGGCACCCGGCGAGGTTGGTGTTTGGCTTCCTGATGAAATGACCGTGAAGCTGAGCGACCGGGGTATCGTGATCCCATGCTTCGCTCAGGTGCCTGACGGCAAACTCAATTCCACTACCAACTGGCAGGCATCATCAAGCAACGAGACCTACCGACTCGACCGCTCAATCATTATCACGCCCTACTCCCTTGTGGACGGCACATACAACGCGCGTCCGACCTTTACGGGCACCACCGGCACTACCTACATCCGCTACCGCCCGCAGTATTACGGCAGCTACAGTTATTATGAAAGTAACTATATGACCCTGAACGTTGAGGCTCCCGAGATTCCCATCACATCTATTACCTTGAAAGCAACGGAAGTTACATCGGGACTCAACAAGGAGGTGCCTATGGAATTCACCTATCAGCCGGAAAACGCCACTTACACCGCTGTGTCGGCTACTGTGGAAGATACACAATTTGCTTCATATTCGGCCACAACCGGATTGAAGACCAAGACTGCCAAGGGTTCAACTAAAGTTACTATATTCACCCCCAATGACCCAAACGTATCGGCTGAATTTACCCTAAACTGCGTTCTGCTGAAACCGGTAACAAGCGTAAATTTCGGACCCGGAACTGAGGATGGTGTGATCAATGTAAATGTAAAACAGCTTATTGGATTACGCCCCGTCGTGCTGCCCGAGGATGCCGATATAAAGGATGTTACCATTACGCTGAGTGATAATGGCGAGACTCGAGATGATTATACCAGTTCTGTTTACAGAGTTAATTTCTGGGATAATGACGGCTCACGCGTGCAGTTCTACGAACTATCGGGCCACCGTCCCACCGGTTCAAAGCCTGACACTGTTCACGTAGTATCGGCCGACGGTGCCTATAAAAAGAAATTTGTGGTAAACGTACTCGAGAGCGACCGTACCCCTATCCCCGGAGGCTACACCGAGGGCACCATAATTCTAAACGAAGAGTGGTACACCCACACCAATGGCGGCCTAAACTATATCACTCCCGAGAATGAAATAATCTATCAGGCATACGAGCGCGAAAATCCGGGAATGTCGTTTGGCGCCACTTCACAGTATGGCACAATCTGGAACGATAAACTGATTGTGATTTCCAAGCAACCAGCCGATGGCGGCGACGTGCTGCCCGGTGGCGGTTGTGTAGTAATAGCTGATGCCAAGACATTAAAGAAAATTGGCGGATATTATGAACGCCCGACCTTCAACGGTCAAAACGGCGACGGACGCGCTGTGGCCGGAGCTACCGAGGACAAGATATATGTATCGACAAGCAACGGCATCTTTATTCTCGACATTACAGATGTAGAAAATCCGGTAGTTACGGGGCATCTCGTAGGCGGTACAGGCACAGATCTGTATTCCGGCCAGGTAGGCGACATTATCAACGGCGGCAAATATGTCTATGCCGTGATGCAGGCAACCGGGATCTTATGTATCGATCCCCTTACCGATGAGGTTGTTAAGACAATTGAGGACGCAAAGGCTCAGGGCGTGACACAGACGGCTGATGGCACTGTCTGGTATGCTACTATTGCCGACGGCCACTCAGTGTTTGTGGGCATTGATCCAGAAACACTTGAGGAAGTTGACAGAATAGATATGCCCGCCGAGATTGGAACGGTAGAATGCGGCTGGGGAGCCTGGCGTTCTACAGCCTTCAAGGGCGACCACACTACCGGAAACATTTGGTTCACAACCGGCGCAGGGTCAATCGTAGGGGGCGGCACATACTACTATCGCTTTAACCCCACCACAGATGACCCCGACACAATCGAACCATTCTTCTCTCTGGCCGGTATCAAGGGCACGAACAGTTTCGGGGAGGAAGTCGAGCAGATGAATTACGGCACTTCCATTTTTGACCCAAGAAACAATCGTCTTATTGTGATGACCGGTGTCAAGGGTGCAGCAAGCGGTCAGTATCGCGACCATTGGGTGCACTTCGTTGACGGTACTACGGGTCAAATCACACGCACTTTCAAACTCAATCCTTACTATTGGTTCCAGTCGCTGCCTATACTGCCCGATGTGCACGATGCGGTGATTGATCTTGATGATATGACACTCCTGCTTGCCGACGGAGCTAAAGAAATAGACCTCAGCGAACTCGTATCGGATAAAGATAACATCGACAGCAATATCCGCCTTTCGCTCGTTGACACCCCCACCGTAATGGCCGAAAGCGATGTAACACCGCAACCGGTTGCCGAGGTGAGCCTTGATGGTAAAAAGCTCTCCATTTTACCCAAGTCTGCGGGTAATCACACCTTCACGCTTGCTGCGCAGTCAAATGGTCGCAGTGTCACCAAGGCCGTAAATCTCAAAATCAGTGCCGAGGATATGTCGGGAATCAACTCTACGGCAGAATGTCGCGGCACGATCAAGTGCGACGGCAAGCGAATCTATGTCAACAGTTTCGCCGGTCATAGCTTCCGCATTTATAACGTAAACGGTCAAGAAGTTGCCACATTCAGCGCTGACACCGATAGCTATATATTTGATTTCGGTGATCACAGTGGCGTATTTATCCTGCAGGGTGACAATAACTTCTGTACAAAAGTTATAATTCGCTGATGAAACGTATCGCAATTATTTTCTCTGCGTTCCTGGCAGCAATGGCTTCGGCCACTGCTGCTCAGGAAGCAGATTATACCCAAGGCATAATCTGGGTGAACGAAGATTGGTATGGGCATCAGAACTCCACAGTTAACTATCTGTTGCCCGACGACCCCGACGGAAATTTCTGGAAATACCGTATAATTCAAACCGAAAATCCCGGTATGGAACTCGGGTGTACCAATCAGTATGGCGCAATCTGGCACGACCGTCTTTATCTGATAGCAAAGCAGGACAAGGATCCGGGCGCGACAATCACCGGCGGACGTATCACTGTCGCAGATGCAACCACTATGAAGATCCTTCATCAACAAAGCCTGATCGATCCCTCGGGCGCGCAATGCGACGGCCGTGGTTTCCTCGGTGTTGATGAGCACAAGGGTTATATCTCCACAAGCAACGGTGTATGGATTTTCGACCTTGACTCCTATACTGTCACCGGTCAGGTTAAAGGATCTGCCAACCCAAATGCGGGCGGTGATAACGATAAACCGAACACAGACCCGACCGGTTCATTATATCACGGGCAATGTGGAATGATGGTATCTGCGGCAGGAAAAGTTTTCGTGGCTCACCAGCAATATGGATTACTGATTGTTGACCCAACAAGCGACGAGGTCATCAACGTTATATCGATGGATATAGCGCAAGAGGGTGCCGGTATAGGCTCGATCGTGAAATCGAAGGATGGCAACCTGTGGCTTTCAATAGCCAAAAATAGTCAAGGAACCGGCGCAACTCTCAATTATATAGTGAAGGTCAACCCTGAATCATTAGATTATGAGGTAATCGACATCCCTGACGATATGTATCCACCGTCAAACTCCTGGTATGCCTGGACTCCTGATGCTTTTGTATCTTCTACGGTTCAGAATTGCCTATACTGGAAAGGTGGACCCAACAGATGGTTTAGCGGTACAAAAATCTACAAATTCGATTGCGACTCTCAAAAGCTGTCCTTGTTTATAGATTTAGAGACAGAAGGTGCCGACTGGAAAATATATGGCTGCGCTTTAGGGGTACATCCCACGACTGATGATATTTATATGGCTTTATACCATGAGTTCGGGACTCCGACATATATCACAAGGCGTTATTCGGCGCAAGGTGACAAAATTCGTGACTATGAAATGATCATGAATTATTGGTTTCCGTCGCTTCCTATATTCCCACAAGCTAACAGCGGTTCCGGGATAGATGACATCGAATCAGATTCCACATTATTTGCGGGCAATCTGTACTCGACCAACGGAATACTCATAAAAGAGTGTATCGGTTATGGCTCATGGGACGGAATATCGCCGGGCATTTATATATGGCGCAGCAGGAATAAGGCACGTAAAGTCCTTATTAAATAATCCGATTCAATCCCTTATAAAAAACTAAGGCCGCGCACACCGCGCGGCCTTAGTTTTTATCAGGGATTTGTATTACTTCTTGGTGAAGGTGAATACAGGAGGAATATTGTTGAAGTTGACTTTGACATCATATTTGCCTGATTCGAGCAGCGTGATGTTTTCGCCGTGTTCGCGAAGGTCGCCTTCGAGGGTGCTTACATTCTGTTCGGTGGCACCGAAGTTGATATCCCAACCGTGGTTGCAGCAGAACTTGAGTTCACCGGCGGTGAGGTCGATGTCGCGCAGGTTCCATACGAGCGAGGTCGACGAGGGAGTGAACTCGGGAGCGGTTTCTACATCCCAGCCGTTGAACTCACCGACGAGGCTGATGGTGTTGATACGGGTAGCTTTGTATGAGAGCAGACCGAGGTTTACATTGATGTAATAGAGACCGTCGGCAGCAGCCATATCAACAGCTTCGGGATCAACGCTGGTCATTACAATCTTACCGGTGATAACGCCTGTTTCGGTCACTGTTTCTTCGCCATCGGCTTTGAATACAGCACCATCGAGGCTTGCCTGACCGGTGAGATACCACTTGTTCTGGAGACGTGCCACACCATAGTAGGTGAGGAAGTCGGTGGTTTCGAGGTGACGTGCACGGGTGAAATCGGTGTTGCCGTTAGAAACCACATACAGGTTGTCGTAGGCGAAGGCCACGCTGTAGGTGAGTGTCTCCATATTTACAGTGATGCTGTAGGGAGATTCCTCGGTGATTACACCTGCGGCAGCGGTGGCACCGTCGGCGGCGATGAGCTCACCTGAGAGTGCTTCGGCATCGCTGACACCGTATACCACGTTGGTGTTGCCCTCCTCGCGGTTGGTGTAGGGAAGCACTGCCCATTCGAGGCCACCGGCGGGGACGTCAAACTTAATCATGAACACGGGGTTGTCGTAGGCGCTGCCTTCAGCTACCTGAGTGAAGGGCAGAGCAGCGGTGGTGTTCCATGATGTCGCGCCGATAGTGCGAGTAAGCAGGAAGTAGCCCTGCTTGTCGATCACGATAGTGGGAGCGAAGGGCTGCACTTTATAGGTGTAAGAACCGAATAAAGCGTCGTTACCACCCAGACGCATGGTTGACAGCCCCTGTACGGCGTATGCAGCGATGCGAGAGTAGATGGTGATTTCCTGGGGATCGTGGGTGAAGTTGTCGTAGATCAGGGTATTGAGCACCGAGGGCGAAACCACGATGTTGTCGCCGCTAACTTCGGCATCAAAAGTAGCTGTGGTGGCAAAATCCTCGGTGTCGGATACCTCATATTTGAATACGAGGTCGTATCCTTCGGGGAATTTGTCGAGGGTTTCTACCTTACCGAGGACGGTGGGATTGCCGGCATCGGCATCCTTCTGCAGATCGAGTGCAGAAGTGACACCCATCTCATCCTGAGAGATCACGAGGCCGGAGCTTTCGAAGATCTCGGGTTGGGGGTTCGACTGCCCGGGAGGATTGGGCAGCTCGTCGTCGCAGGCAGCGAAGCCGAGAGAAAGAACCGCAATTCCGCAGATATATGCAAATTTATTCATAATATATCGTGAGAAAAATTGTGATTAAAAGTTATTATTCAGCTTCGGGAGCTACGAATACGGGTTCATTGATACCAGAAGCATCGGGCTGGATTGTTACATTCCATACACCGGTGCGGTAGTAAACCTTGGGTTTGGCGGCATCCACCAGCGAAACGGCCATGGTGATTTCGGTGGCTTCGGGGAGGAATACAGCCCAGTTGCCCTGACCATACACGGCATCGCCCTTGTAAGAGCCATCTTCATAGAGTTCGTTGATGGGGAGCTTGTAGAAGTCGTCGGTGTGAGAAGCGATCTGAACCGATGTGTCGGCCCAGCCTTTAAGCTCGGTGAAGAAGCGCCACTGGGTGTAAGTGTCCACATTTTCGATAGTGGAACCGGCGTGGGCATCCACAGATGAGGGCATCAGGAATGTACCGGCATAGATCTTGCAGCCGATTTCAGGCTCAACCAGAGCGTAGTTCTGATAGAACTCTTTATTAGATTCATCAGGAGTAGAGAAGTTGATCTTTTCAGATTCGGGAGCCACGTCGCCCACGAGGAAGATCTTACCGGCAGTGGGCACAGCGTAGCAGAGCTGTACGTTGTTGTAAGACACTACATTGTTAGAAGCGATGAAGCTGCCGGCCACACCTGAGATCTCGCAGGTAGCGCGGAAATAGAGCTTGAAACCTTCGGTTTTGCCGTTATTGGCCAGATAGTCGGCCCAGGCTTCCTCGCCGTCGATACCCAGCAGGGTACACATAGCCACGGCAAGGTCGTAGGTGCGGAGCTGCATAGCGGCGTTGTTCACGTCCTGGTTTGCGATTGTGGCATAAGTTGCGGGGGTCACAACCTGGTCGTTTTCATCGCGCACTTCGTCATTGAAATCTTCGGAAAGACTCACCTGAGCGTTATAGTTGGCCTTAGCTGCAAAGCCGTAATCGGGCTGCGAGCATGTGAGCACAAATGTCTCCTTGCTTTCCATATCGCCGGTGGTGGCCAGGTATTCGTCCTGGAAGGCCGGAGCGTTGACGATGAAAGTGGTAGGCTCCTGGAAAACGGGTTTCTCGGTATCGACACAACCGGTTGCGCCGATAGCAAGGGCCATTCCCGTCATGAGATATATGAATTTTTTCATTTTGTGATCAAGAAATAGTAGGATTAAACATATAAACCTGCGAGATCAATATCCGGGATTCTGACCCACGGTGGAGATATACTGGTAGGGGATGGGATAGATGGCGCGGGTGGCATCGATGCCGGTGCCGGTGTATTCGCCGCCCTTCCAAGACCAGAGGTATGTGGTGCCGGTGTAGAGATTGAAGCGAACGAGGTCGGAGCGACGGTGGCCTTCCATATACAGCTCACACTGGCGTTCCTTAAGGATTTCAGAAGCAGTGGGGGCAGCGATGGGGTCGAGGCCGGCACGGTCGCGCACCTGGTTGAAGTAATCGTAGCCATTGCAGTTAACGCCATGGAGCTGACATTCAGCAAGCATGAGGTAAGCGTCGGCCAGACGGAACAGGGGGTAGTCAGTGTCAGACACCTGTGTGCCGTTGTTGTACGATACGTCTTCACCGTTTTCTTCTTCGGCAATCAGAGCCTGATTGTAGTAGTCGTCCTCGGTGGTATTGGTGTATTTGATGAGCATATAGCCGCAAGAGTTCTCCTTATAAGAGGCGAGGTCGGGAATTTCTTCCTGGTATTCACCTTCATAAAGCAGACGACGGGGAT
>CAZHDH010000064.1:0-13929 GCA_964531245.1 uncultured Bacteroides sp.
ACTTCAATTCCGACGACATCTTCATCAATAGCTTCACTTGCGCCAAACCCGTTCTTAATCCTACTGAAGAAACCCTCTCGCAGGTAATTGCAGCCAATGCTCCCCGTAAAGCTGCCGGTGTGAACGATGATTTCAGCTGCACTTATGATATTGTGAATATGGGTAACTCTTTTGAGTACACCGCTTCTGATATCGACCCCGCTATCGAACAGATCTACTCTGTGACCACCAAACCCCTCACCTTCAAGGCTCATCTGCTTGCTATGGAAGTGGACGGCAAAGTAGAGTCGATCACTTTCACCGACCTCATTATCCAAATGCCTCTGGGCCTCCGTATCGATAACGCTAAATCAGACGGCACTTACGACCCTGCTACCGGTGTCTGGAAAATTGATCGCGCCGAAGTATCTACCGGTGATCCTTATCTGGACGCTCAACTCGTGGCTACTGCGGTGGATTTCCGCGCTGCCGGCTGTCAGATTTCCAACCACGCTATTGTTTTCAACGGCGAATTTATGGTTAAATCGGGCCTGCTTACTATCCAGCCCATTGTCATTAACGGTATCCCCGCAGCTCTCCCCGAAGACCTCCGCTTCCGCGTGGAATACACCCTCAACGACCTCGTTGCCGAGTCTTTCTCGGGCAAGGTAAAATACGACCTTGACGGTATGAACATCGACCCCGTAAGCCTCTCGGACATCCCCGATTTCCTCTCGGAACCCGGCACCGACATCCGTCTGGGCAATCCTCAGATCTACCTCTCGCTCAACAATCCTGTAGGCAATTACAACCTGCACTACACAGCCGGTATGACCCTGAGCGCCATCCGCGACAACGCACCCACCCAGGACTTCACCCTCGATGCGCCCCTTGACGTTACCGCCGACAAGGGCATCAATGGGCCCTACAACTATGTACTCTCGCCCAAAAACGAGGACCTGGCTCTCACCGGCTATCACTGGCAGGTATTCTCGACCCTTGGCAATCTGCTTGCCGCTCCCAATGCTTCCACCGGTCTGCCCAACTCGATCGGCATAGCTATTGTAAATCCCGGCATCCCCTCGCAGGAGGTAAACAACTTTGCTCTCAACACCACCGTTCCCGGTGTTAAGGGTGAATATCAGCTTATCGCTCCCCTTGCGCTCACCGACAACAGCACCATCACTTATTCTGACAAAACTGATGGATGGCTCTCTGAGGATACCGAGGAAATCGAAATCTCCAAGCTTGAACTCACTGCCACCGTATCCAATAACGCTCCTGTGGCTGTAGAACTCACCGCATATCCTCTGGATCGCGATGGTAACGAAATCCCCGGTGTCACCGTTACCTCTTCTATCCTCGAAGCAAATACCGCCGACCAGCCCATCCTGATCGAAATGAACGGTGGCCCCATCAAGGGTCTTGACGGCGTGCGCTACGTGGCTCACGTTAAGGGTTCCAACTCCGGTGAAGCACTCTCTCCCTCACAGACCATCGTACTCTCTAACATCAAAGCTCGCGTGAGCGGCCATTATATCACCTCATTCTAAGCCCCCACATTATATAATATGAAAAATTTAGCTCGTATCCTTGTTCTGGGTGGCTTGGCTGCTTTCACCCTCAACGCTTCTGCTCAGAATACCAATTCAGGTTACTTCCTCGACAATTATACCTATCGTTATCAGCTCAACCCCGCTATGGGCAACGATAAAGGCTTTGTGGCTATGCCCGGCCTGGGCAATCTGAATGTGGCTGTGCGCGGTAACCTCCACCTCAAAGACGTGCTCTACAACGTGGACGGCAAGACTGTACTTTTCTCCAATCCCAACGTTGACGCTACTCAGGCAATGAAGGGTTTCTCTGAAAAGAACCGCCTTGGTGTCAACCTACGCGAGAATATCATTTCTGTAGGTTTCAAGGCTTTCAACGGCTATAATACCGTGAGCCTCAACGCCCGTGCCGATGCTAATGTCATCGTACCTAAATCATTCTTCTCGCTGGTTAAGGAAGGTGTGACTAACAGCACATACGACATCCGGAATCTTGGCGCAAGCGCCACCGGCTATGCCGAACTGGCCCTTAACCATTCGCGCGAAATCACTCAGGTGCCCGGCCTGCGCGTGGGTGCCGCAATGAAATTCCTGGTGCCCTTTGCCGACATCGACGCCCGCTTCAACGAGGCTTACCTCCAGCTGGGTGAAGATGGCTGGAATGCCGTTACCAACGCCGATGTTTATGTAAATGCTCCCAAATTCCAGTTTGAAACCAAAACCAGCAAGGAAATGCGTGAATACGTTTCAGGCGCCAACTTCGATGCCGACGGCGGTATCAAGACTCAGGGTTTCGGTATGGCATTTGACCTCGGTGCCACTTACGATTGGAACGACTTTGAATTTTCGGCTGCTGTGCTCGACCTCGGTTGGATGAATCTCAGCAACTGTCACCACGCCTCTACCGAAGGCTACCGCGTAGTGAACACCGACGCCTACATCTTTAACCCCAACGGCGAGGCCGACAATTCTTTTGATAAAGAATGGGATCGTCTGCAGGACAACCTCGAAAGCCTCTATCAGCTCACCGATCTGGGCAACGTAAACTCACGCAACCACACTATGGCTGCAACCCTCAACTTCGGTGTGAAATACGAACTTCCCCAGTACCGTAAACTCCACTTCGGCCTGCTGTCGTCTACACGCCTCGCCGGCCGCTACACCTGGACAGAAGTACGTGTTTCAGCCAACGTAGCTCCCGTGAAATGCTTCTCTGCTGATGCTAACGTTGCGTTCGGCACCTACGGCACATCGTTCGGCTGGCTGGCAAATGTGCACCTCACCGGTTTCAACTTCTTTATCGGTATGGACCACACCCTGGGCAAAGTATCCAAACAGTTCGTACCTCTGAGTTCAAACGCCTCTGTTAACCTCGGTATCAACTTCCCCTTCTAACCCACACGCCATCAATAATATAGAGGGTTCGGATGATAAACGTCCGGACCCTTTGTATTGTTAAAGTATATTAAAGTACTTGCACAGTATTTCAGAAAGTCGTAACTTTGCAGTGTAAAAATAATGCGGGATAGAGCAGTGGTAGCTCACTGGGCTCATAACCCAGAGGTCGTTGGTTCGAATCCTTCTCCCGCCACATCGCGCCGGATATTCTCCGGCGCATTTTTTTATACCCCACCTCTCGACATCTTTCAGCCTCACACCGCTACACCACCGGGAGTGACACCACTCCGCGGTGCCAGAACCACCGGTCGGGTTACTCATCTATATATATAAATACTGAAGCCCGCGACCGTATGGTTCGCGGGCTTCAACTGATATGTGCGTTCCTTTTTATTTCTTTTCAGCAGGAGCGGTAGCCTGATAGCGGGCGTTGAGACCTTCGATGATGTCGTTGGTCACATCGAGTTCGGGTTTGAAGAATCCGGCTTGACCTTCAATCATAATAGCATCGTAGCCATATACTTTAATGTAATCGTTCACGAAGCTCTTGATTGAATCGGCGATACGCATCTGGATTTCTGCGCCCATAGATGCAATGCGATTGGAATGAGTGTTGAGCCATTGGTTTGCAGCTTCTTCACGCTTTTGCAGATCCTGCATATCGGCTTCGAGAGAAGCCTGACTCAGATAACCGTTATTCTGATATTTATTCTGAACGCTGGCACCTCGCTGTTGCAGATCGGCCTGCTTCTGGCGAGCCTGATTTTCTATTGCGAGCTGCTCTTTCTGCAATTCGAGATTCAGCTCCTTGGAGAGGGTATAGTTTTCATACACCTTCTGGAGATCCATATATCGGATATTGCATGCGGCGGCAGCCGATGTGGAATCAGTGGTTGTCTTAGTGGCAAGGGCATTGTCGGCTTTTTTGTTTTCTGAGCACGATACAGCTGTCATAGCTGCCAAAACACCTGCCGCGAGTATAATTTTTTTCATGAGTTAGATGAGTGATTACTATTCGATGATTGGTGTGATGCACAATTCACCCCCTTGGCACGCAAGGCCGCGGAATGATGATGACCCGGAAATCTGCCACTCTTGACCAGCAACACCCGGAAGCTCATACAAAGCACTCCGGCAAGCAGGATTATGATGGCAACTATTGCGGTTTTCATGGGTATCGCTATTGTTTCACGGTGCAAATATAGCGAAGTTCGGCGGATTTTTTGCATCATCTCTGATTTTTTTTGTAAATTAGTGGTCTGAAATAAATAATTTTAACAATCGGCGCCAAACTTATCCCCCCGATTAAACCTTTATTTAGAAGTGCCGTCTAATAAACAGCTCTGGTTCTCAGGTCGTATTTTGCTACGATTACGTCCTATAGATGCCGGCGAGGATGTCCTGCGGCACCCATCCGGCATTATCGCAGAGTGTATATATTCAACTCATAAAACATCAACAATATGACTGTAAAAGACCTCAAACCCGCCCTGGTGTTCGATATTTTCGACCGTATCACCAAGGTGCCGCGTCCGTCCAAGAAGGAGGACAAGATCCGCAAGTTCCTGCTTGACTTCGCCGCCGAAAACGGCATCTTTGCCAAAACCGATGCCATCGGCAATGTGCTTATGACTGCCCCCGCTACCCCCGGCAAGGAGCAGGCTCCCGTGGTTATCCTGCAGGCTCACATGGATATGGTGTGCGAGTCTAACGATAAATCTTTCGACTTTGAAAACAACCCCATCACCACAATCGTCGATGGCGAATGGATTCATGCCGACGGCACCACGCTGGGCGCCGACAATGGCATAGGTATGGCTGCTGCTCTGGCTGTTCTGGTAGATAAAGACCTGGTGCACGGACCTATCGAATGTCTTTTCACCGTGGACGAAGAAACCGGTCTGACCGGCGCAAACAACCTGGGCGACGATATGATCTCAGGCCAGATTCTGATCAACCTCGATTCTGAGGACGATGCTGAAATATTTGTGGGTTGTGCCGGTGGTGTCGACACCACTTGCACCTTCCACTACGATCGCTCTATGGCTCCCACCGACTTCCACTATTTCAAAATGGAAATCAGAAATGGTCTGGGCGGACACTCGGGCGGCGACATCCACCTGGGTCGTGCCAACGCCAATAAGCTCCTCACCCGCTTCTTGTGGATGATTCTGAAAAAATGCGAATTTTCGCTGGTGGAAATCGACGGCGGCAACCTGCGCAACGCTATTCCCCGCGCCGCCCATGCCGTATTCGGCGTTCACTCGGCAAATAAGGAAAAGGTGGTTGAGGCTTTCAACCGCTATGTAGCTGATGTAAAAGACGAATACGCAGGCATCGAACCCACTATCGAACTCACCATCGAAAGTGTCGAGCGTCCGCAGTATTGCATGGACAGCTCCACTGCCCGTCGCCTGGTCGAGGCCGCTTTCTCGGCTCCTCACGGCGTGATGTCAATGAGCCGCGACATCGAAGGCCTCGTGGAAACATCCACCAACCTCGCCTCCATCAAGATGAAAGGCGACAACGAAGTGATTGTAACCACATCACAGCGTTCAAGCGTGGAAAGCCGCAAATGGGAAGTAGCATATCAGGTTGAAGCCCTGTTTGAACTTGCCGGTGCCAAGGTAACTCACGGCGATGGCTATCCCGGATGGAAGCCCAATATGGAATCTAAGATCATGCATCTGGCCAGCGACGCCTACGAAGAACTCTACGGTATCCGTCCCGCTATCAAGGCTATCCACGCCGGCCTGGAATGTGGTCTGTTCAAGGAAAAACTTCCCCATCTGGATATGGTATCCTTTGGTCCCACATTGCAGAATGTACACTCGCCCAGCGAGCGCATGTACATCCCCGCCGTGGAACGCTTCTGGGGCCAGCTCACACGCACCCTCGAAAAAGTAGCCGACCTCAAGGCCTGAACTCATTGATATGGAGCACTTTCCCGCATTCCGCGGGCAAGTGCTCCTGTTTTTCACGCCCTTCCCCATGAAAAAGCCTCTCCTTATCGCAATTGCCGGCTTTATTATCGCTGCTGTGGCCTGTGTATCAAGCCACGGTCAATATCGTCCGGTATTCTTCAACGAGCCACCCGATTCGTTGCATTACATTGACACCACCCGTCAGTTTGCTGTAATTGACGGTGACACAGTGCGTGTGCAATTTTTCATAGCAGATTCCGCCGAGCTGCGGCATGGGCCGCTCACCGAGGAAGACTTCCGTCAGGTAGCCCGCGAGCTTGGAGTGGAAGTGGCCGCTATAAAGGCTGTAGTGGAAATCGAAGCAGGCAAGACGCATCAGGGATTCTGGGCCGATGGTAAGCCAATTATCAATTTCGACCTGGCTATTTTCCGCCAGATGGCCGCCCGCAACAAGGTGAGCCTCGCCGGGCAGCAGGCTAAACACCCCGAGGTGTTCGCCCGCCCTAATGTGGCTAAGTACGGCTCACGCGCTGCTGCTGTTCAGGCCCGCCTCGATGGTGCTATGGCCATTGATTCACTCACGGCTATGCAGGGCACATTCTGGGGAATGTTTCAGATAGGCGGATTCAATTGGAAAAAATGCGGCGTCTCCTCTCCGGAGGAATTCATACGCCTGATGAGTCGCAGCGAACGCGACCAGCTCGAACTTTTCGCACGATTTATTACCAACACCGGCTTGCTGCCGGCGTTAAAACGCAAAAACTGGAGCGAATTTGCCCGCGGTTATAATGGCCCGTCGTATGCCAAACGCGGCTATCACACTCGCCTGGCCGCCGCGTATAGAAAATACTCCTGACATCATCAACTCAGTTATTTAAAAACATACTCAGACTCTACCGATTTTGTTCTCACACAATCACATTATGTCTCGTTATTTCTATCTCATTCTTCTCTTTCTTTTCTCACTCGACGCATTCGCCTATAATATATCGGGCACTGTGACCGATACCGAGGGCGAACCTCTGATTGCCGCGTCGATTCGGCTGCTGGCCGCGCGGGATTCATCGGCCGTCAATGGCGTGGTGACCGATGTCGACGGTAAATTCCTGCTCAAAAATGTCAACAATGGCCGTTACATTTTAGAAGCCTCATACGTGGGCTATGAAAGCAGCTATGTCAACACCCGCGTGGCATCGGCCAATGTGAGCCTTGACACCATCAAGCTGGGGCAAAGCTCCATCATGCTCAAAGAAACCACCGTCGTAGGTATCAAGACTCCTATCACCGTGAAGGAAGACACGGTGGAATTCAACGCCGATTCTTACCGTACCGCGCCTAACGCCGTTGTCGAAGACCTGCTCAAACGTCTGCCCGGCGTGGAGGTGGGCAGCGACGGTTCCATAACCGCAAATGGCCAGACTGTCAAAAAAATACTTATCGACGGCAAGGAATTCTTCAGCGACGACCCAACGGTGGCATCGCGCAACCTGCCCGTTGATATGGTTGACCGCCTGCAAGTGGTAAATCGTAAAAGCGACCTTGCCCGGCTCACCGGTGTTGATGACGGCGAGGACGAAACCGTCATCAACCTCACTGTCAAAAAGGGAATGCAGAACGGATGGTTTGGCAACGTCGAGGCCGGTTACGGCACCGACGATCGCTACAAAGCGTCCTTTAACGTAAACCGCTTCTGGAATGGTAATCAGATCACATTTATCGGAGGCGCCAACAACGTTAACGACCTCGGCTTCACCGATGGCACATCGGGACGCTTCCGGCGTTTCGGTGGCGAACGCGGTATCACCAAATCCCAGGCTTTCGGCGTGAACTTCAACGTGGGCCGCGAGGAAATTATTCGCTTTGGCGGTAATGTGATGTACTCCCGCTCAGACCGTAATACCGACCAACGCACCGATCGTCAATACCTCTTTGCCGACTCCACGTCTTATTACAATTCCACCAAGAGCGCTCGCGACATCGGTAATAACCTCCGCGCCGATTTCCGCATTCAGTGGAAACCCGACTCGGTTAACTCATTTGATTTCCAGCCAAATTTCTCATATAACCATTCCAACTCCTGGTCGCTTGATTCAACACTTACTTCCGCCGGCGACGCGCGCCGCTCGCCCGTTACCCGCAGCATCAACGACCAGGCCTCGCACGGCGATTCGTGGGAATTTGGAGGACGGCTTATCTACAACCATCAGTTCCGCAGCCGTCCGGGACGTTCAATGTCTGTCTTCGTCAACTATCGGTTCAGCAACGTGCGCGAAAAATCCACCAACTATTCGTGGAATAAATTCTTCCAGCTCAACGACTCGGTTGACATCTACGACCAGTTTGCCGACAACCATACGTGGTCAAACTCAATATCATCACGCGTGAGCTGGACCGAACCCCTCGGTAATCCAAAAAACGGCAACTTCCTCACCCTTGCCTACCGATTCCAATACCGCTGGAGCGATGCCGACAAACTCACCTACGAGCACCCCGTCACATTCCCCGAAGGCTGGGACGGCCCATTTATAATCGACCCCGAACTCGTGTTCAGCGAAAGCCTCTCAAACCGCTTCCGCAACGATTATATGAACCAGGACATCCGTGTGGGATTCAAACACGTGGCCCGCAAAAGCTCAGTTGACGTGGGACTTTCGGCTGTGCCCTCGATGATGAAATCCGAAGACCTTATCAACTCCTCCAAAAACATCCCCGAACGATGGGTGTGGAATTACGCCCCCTTCCTGCGCTACCGCTGGAAAGCTTCCAACACCAAATCACTCAACGTCGACTATATGGGACGCAGCTCCGAACCCACCATCGCCCAGCTGCAACCCGTCGAGGATATCTCCGACCCCCTCAACATCGTCAAGGGTAATCCCGACTTGTCGCCATCGTTCACACACAACCTGCGCCTGCGCTTCCAGAATTTCAACCCCCAGGCTCAACGTTCCATCATGGCTATGGTCGACGCCCGCCTGGTGCAAAATTCCATAGTTTCCAACACCCAGTTTGACCCCAACACCGGTGGCCGATACACCACATACGACAATGTGAACGGCGTATGGAATATCCGCGGAATGAATATGGTGTCATTCCCATTCCGTAACAAGCTCTGGACGTTTAATAACTTCCTCATGCTTTACTACTCCAACTCTGTGGGTTTCAACAACGGCCTGCGCAACCGCTCGGGCTCGTTCATGGCCAACGAATCGTTCGGAATCGCATTCCGTCCCGATAACCTCGAGTTCGAGATTCGTCCGCGCTACTCGCTCCAGACCGTTTCCAACTCGCTGCCAAACACAGCCGGGAACACCGTCCACACCTACGGCGGCTCATTCAATGCCACCTACAACATACCCATCGGCCTGGTATTGGCCACCGACCTCAATTTCAGCGCCACCCGCGGTTACGCCGCCGGCTACGATGAAAATAAATGGATGTGGAATGCATCGGTCACCTACCAATTCCTGCGCTCACGCCAGGCATCCGTATCTGTGAAAGCCTACGACCTGCTGCGCCAGAACTCCAACATCTCGCGCAACATCACCGCCAACTACATCGACGACAGCAGCGTCAACACCCTCGGCCGCTACTTCATGGTATCGTTCGCCTACAAATTCAACACCTTCGGCTCCGGAAACCAACCCGCCGACCGCAACGCCCCCCGCTGGGGCGACGGCCCTCCCGGTCCCCCACCCGGTGGTCGCCCCGGTGGTCGTCCGTTCTAAGAAACAATTCAACTATCTGATAAAACGCAGTGTTGCAAGGTTAATTAATGTTAACCCAACAACACTGCGTTTGCATTTCTTAAATATTAATACTACCTTAGCGACATAATCTTAAAAATCCATGAAACAAACCCTCATTGCCATATTCATTCTTATCCATTTCGGTCTATTCTCACAGAACGATTACAATTACTTACCAAAAGATTACGGTATTTTACCGCCGTCGCCTACAGTGAGTGATTTGCTTTCTGTAAAGGATTTTGATGTAGACTACCATCAAGGACGACCGAATATTTCATTCACCCTATATACTGTAAAATCCGGTGATCTGGAGATTCCGGTAACTATGACATATCAGTCGGGAGGAATACGCGCAGATCAACTACCGTCCAATTTAGGCCTCGGATGGACACTCTCGGCATCCGGAGTGATAGGCCGTAATGTCGTAGGAATCCCGGACGATGTAAATGGTGGCTCAAATAGCATCACAGGGCTTCACTATTTGACTGAATATGACAAACAATTTCGTGACTTTTATATAAATCACACTGAATTTTTCACTCCATATACTGTTGAACATTACGAAAATTGCATCCAGGATATTGCATCCAAAGGGCAGCGCTATTATGACGGACTTGCAGATATGGCCAACGACTATTACTCGGTATCAGCACCGGGAATCAATGCCACTTATCTCATAAATGAGGATGGCAAAATCGTATTATCATCCAACGATCCAATAAGTATTGTAGATAATGACAAATTACAAAACGAACAACTTCTGAATTATAGTATTACGGACGCAAATGGAACTGTCTTTACCTTCAAAGAACCGGAGACCTCAAAATTTTACTATCGTTCAAGGCTTCGCCTTCAATCCAATATGCAGGAGGATAGTATACCATACACGTCCGCCTTACACCTTACTTCAATAAAAAATATATCAGGTGACGAGGTGACATTCGACTATGGAAATGGAGCACTACTGCGCCATGGCGGAGTGTCGCAATCCGTTTCTTACACTCAGGATTATCAAGCCCAACCATATATAAATCATCTTAGTTCGGGATCAAGTTACGGGACTTCGATACCGCGCCTTCTAAAGAAGATAGGAGGCAAAGGTCAGTATGTAACTATCGACTATACAAAATCGACCAAATCAGGCGCGCCCGAACTTATCAAAGCAATAAATGTATATTATGCAGGCAATACCAAAGACGCTGTAAAGAAATTTACATTTGAATATAACACCGACAAATACGGTATTTCGTTCCTTTCTAAAGTTTTTTGTAATAAGGAACTTTTATATTCGTTTAATTATATAGATGAAAACCCCGGCCATGGCATTGACTTTGGCGGATATCCGAATGATAAAGGTAATGGGTATTCAAATGTCCCACCTTGTCCGCTTAATCCAAGCAATGCAAACGACGGAGCGGATCGATCTGTAAACACAAGAACAGCTAAACACCGCGCACTAAATTCGATCACCTATCCTACCGGAGGTTCTACTGAGTTCGTATGGGAATCGCACGACTTCTCACAAGTAAACGATACGATTTTTACGGGCACATTGAATACACCGAATATCAAATCAGTAACTAAAGATACTCTATGCGGCCTCGTCGATTACGAAAAGGTGCAAATTGCTAACTACAATGTGGTGAACGGTCATACATACGGACTTGATTTTTCAGAGTATTTTGAATTTGATCCTACACTGCTCGTAGGCACCGAGTATTATTCAAAACATGAAGGAACCAATCCATCCTATCCTCACATCAAGATCTTCAAAAATGGTGAACTAAATCCCTATAAAGTTATTTATATTGACCATCAGACTCTTGAAAACGCGGTTTCCAATGCACATAATGAAATAGAAGTGACGCTCCCAGCAGGTACATACACATTCAAATTATGCGATCCTCGGAGCATAAAATTACAACCCGGCTTTGATATTAAAACTTACTTCGGAACGGGAAATCACGTAGGTGGCCGAGTATATATCGTAGATCGCTCATACGTATCAGCCACGACGGGACAAGGAGGCAAGAAATCAGAATTTTGGCCCGGATTGAGAATTAAAGAAATCAACTCTTATCTGAAGGAAGGTAAACTTGCCTTTCAGAAAAAATTCGTGTACGAAAATAAATCATTTGGCTACCGGTCATCGGGTGTCGTATCACGCTTACCTATGTACACCAATACATATTACTTTTTTGCCGATGTTCACGAAGCCATCAAGGTATCTAACTGGGTATCTAAGGTTTACACGACCTCTGAGAACGGTTTAGCATACACAGTGCTTAATGATCCTCTTATAGAGTATTCCACCGTAGGCGTCAAAACCTGCTACGGAAATGAATTACCAAATGACAATTCCGATAAATACACCTGGTATTCCTACACCACCGCAGCAGATGCAGACAATAAAGATTACCTTTTGGAGGTAAATTTTGGCGACATGCAACCTCCTTGCGAACGCAGACCCATCTCTCGCGGCTACCGCCGTGGATTGCTCTCAAAAGTGGAAACTACAGATAGGGAGTATGGTATCAATAAAACCGTTGAGAATGAATATTACATTCAAGAATATCCCGATACGACCTCCACGTTCACCACAGGTATGTTTGTAATAGGTGATTATACACATGCTGCAATGGGAAATATCCCTGGCCCTCATATGATTTATTCCATCGGCAAATATCATCTTATTGAAAATGATGTGCGCATAAGTAAAACTATAGCAAAAGAGGGTGCAGGGCAGTATGCCACTCAGACTACCTATACTTATTACCCTGCTAAGAGCGATTATCCTGATAATGAATCCTTTGATCATAGTCTCGATCGTAAATTGCTTAAGAAAAAGGAAATATCTATGCCCGGGTCATTGACTCAGACGGTATATTATTCTTACGTCAAAGGGCCTAACGGAGCCTATCTGTCACTACCCGAAACCGAGGTGGAGACCGAAGGCCGGTATGTAGTATCTGCACGCAAGTATGAGTATGACAACAAATATCGCGTTATTAAAACCTACGGACCTTCATCTACGGTTCGTTTCTCAGAGTCGCAATACGACGGCAAGAGTGCCAAATCTACTCTTCTTGATCAAATCGACCGTGAAGAGTTCAACTATACCTATTACGATAACGGGTGTCTCAAAGAAATTTCTTATCGCGGAAAAATCCTTGCCTCATATCTTTGGGATGTTAATTGGGTGCACCCTGTGGCCGAAGGTCGGTTTATATCTGCCGACGTCCTGTCCAATTTGGCACAGGGAAGGCGCAATTTCTCCAATGTCGATGTTCCGGGGTACTTTAAAGGATATGACGTGACCGTATTGGTATGGGCTCCTCTCGTGGGAGTTATTACACAATATGACTCCCGCGGTATTCCGGCGAATTTCGATTACGACGAACTTGGACGCCTTAATAGCGTAGGTGATCACAATAAATATCTCATCAACCGTTACATCTACAATTATCAAAATGGTGGCAATTAATAAAGTTCTCAGACGCGTATCACTTGTTGCAGCATTCGGCATCATTTTGATGATGAATGCCCGAACTTCCCATATCCCTGTGGACGGTGACGTGCTCGAAGGGTTGAAGCTCAACGGAGTCAAATATAACTTCAACGACTCTGTGCTTGATCTTTCCAACGCTAAGGTTTCGGCCGAATTTGAGCGTTCGGTTGATCGTGAAAACGATTCCATTATTCTTATTACAGAACCCAACCTTGTGCGACGCTTACTCACACGTCAGGATTCTGCCTTTTTAATTGGCGAATATCAGCGTGGTCTCAGAACCACGGGACGTGTACCTCGCTTGATCGAAATCCCCGATGATCGCACTATGCAGGCCAATTTCTATGAAACGGCTCTATCGGCAGGCACCATTCCTGTGCGCCGATCGGGCTATGTGACTTTGCATTCCCCTACACCCACAACGGTAGTAACGTGGGAAGGCGACTCGTTGAAGAATTGTCTGTCATATTATCGTGAAACTTTCGGTCCTATTATTCTGCCAGCCTCTCTACCTGATTCTATTGATACTTTTAATAGCGCCCACGTTGCCGAATATGACACCCTGCAACGCGTATCCCGAGAATTTTCGTGGTATAGTGACGATAGCCGTTATCCGGTAGCCGAACTTGAACAGCATATTATCTACAAGGATTCAGTGCTTGTAGATTCAATTTCTTTATGCTCGTATTTCTCGCCTGAAACTTTAAAACAACTCCCGTCCTATCCTGCGGATGAAGCGGAGATACTGAGCCGTCCGGCAAGTGGCAATGGCTTGGTTCTAAGTAATGAATCTCACGGAGCCGAAATTGATCCTGTAA
>CAZHDH010000065.1:0-13819 GCA_964531245.1 uncultured Bacteroides sp.
TCGGATGTCAGGAGATGACCGTCTACGGTCTTAAAGTATTTATTGCCTTCGGCCACGGTAAAGCTGCTGATTGTGGGCATCGCCGCAAAAGCCTGGATGCCGATGGCGCGTAAAGTCGAGGGCAGGGCAACCTCGGTAAGGCGACCTTGCACAAAGGCCGAATTACCGATTGAGTCGAGCCCCTCGTTAAAGGTCACTTTATTGAGAAATGAAGCGTTGCGTATGCTATAAGGCGCGATGATCTTCACAGTAGAAGGTACATCGTATGAGGTAGCGATTTTACCGATAGGGTAAGCCATCAGAATGGTTTTATCGGCATTGAACAGCACACCGTCTGTCACGACATAGTGCTTATTACCTTCAGCAATCTTGAATTCAGCGATTGAACGATTTGCTGCAAATGCACCTGCGCCCAGATCACTTAGCGCCGCCGGAAGTTCAACCGATTTATATGAACCGCCGTAGAAAGCAAGATCACCGATGGCGGTTATAGTGGCGGGAAGTGCGAGATTGCTTGCCGGTGCTTTATAGAAGCCATTCTCACCAATCGTTTCGAGGCCTTCATTTAAGGTGAGGCTGGTCAGGTTTGTACAATTTTGGAAAGCTGCAGCTCCGATATTTCGTACATTTTCGCCCAGGGTGAGCGAGGTAATGTAAGGATTATTATCGCAACTGTGCGCGGCTACCCCTATCACATTGTAATACTTACCATTGAGAGGAACACGGTCGGGAATTACCAGATCATTAACAGTATCCAACACGTCGCCGGATATACCCGTGAACACAGCCTGATTGCCATTGATGGCAAATAGCAGACCATCATCATTAACGACTGTATCCGCAGCCGCGGGCAATGCCGCGAACGCAGAAAGTACAGCTACTAATGACCTGCTGTAAAATTTTTTCATAGAAACGATTATTAGTGGATTATTATTACACTTGCAAAGGTAATAATATTTTACGATAAATCTACAAGGTTCCAAAAAAATTACAGCAGATATTCTTTTTAAAAATCCGGCAACGAGCTTATGCCATAATGTTGCGCAGGTTTTTGTAGGCGAAATATATTACTACTGGTATGAGCAAAAATATTACAATCCGGCCATATAACCCCAAAAACATATAGCTGAAAATGCTCCCGAGCACTACAACCACGGAAAGCACTATGAGCCGGCTTACTGCGCGGGGCAGGTTGAGCCTGTAGCGTCGGAAATATACAATGGCGGTGACTATGGTGAATAAAACATACTGCAAAAGGTAAGCCAGCCCCAATCCGTAGAAGCCAAAAGCTGTCCAACCTATCACGCCGAAAACTACAAGGCTCACAGCCGATGCGCCTTCGGTTATCAGATACACACGACCGTCGGCTCGGGCGAGTATTACGTATGAGAAGCACCACGATATAGCGCGAAATATTGTGGCTCCTATTGCTATGGCCGTAAATTGCAGCACGATAAGGAATTCGGATGAATACAGCACCCGCACGATCAGCGTCTGGAGACATAAAAACACCGGCACCACGGCAATCAGAATCCATAGCGCTATGGCTATCTCGTGACCCACCATTACCGAGGTGGCACGTCCCGAGCGGATGACACCGGCCAATCGCGGATAAAATTCCATTGCAATGGCGGTAAAAAGCACCCCGGCGTATGTGTTCACGATAGTGAAACCGGCCTGAAATTTACCTACCGCATCTACTCCGGCTGCGGCATTGAGCCATATTCTGAGGATATAAAGAGCTGCAAAACCCATAGCAGAGGCCACAGTAAGCCATGCTCCCAGGCCGATGAGCCTGCGTCGCAGGGCCTTGGCATCGGAGCGCGACAGTACTGCTTCGGGCCGTGACACCTTATATCGCATAAGGAAAAACAGAGTGGTTGCAGAATATATAAGTATGACGGGTACAATGCCATCCATACGCCACATTATATATGTGGGCACAGCAAGCAGGGTGCCGCTTACAGCTCCTAAAAGCGATGCTCGGGCCAAAAACTTAATCTGGCCGAAGCTTTGCAACACAGCTGTGCGCGCATCTGTGACAGCACCGGCAAGCAAGCTGAGCGACAGGACACAAAAAGCCCATGAATGAGCCGGCGACCCGAAGGCCAGCAGGCTAAGGAGTGGCGAAAGCAGAGCTGTGACCACCGCGGCTATGATGCCAAGCCACAAGCCGGTGCGTTCCACCTCATGAGCCACCGCTGCGCGACAATCTCCGCCTGACGTGGAAATCTCGCGCACCGCACTTTGTCCAAGGTTGAGCATCGCCACAGACCGGAGCATTTCCAATGTACTGTTATAAAGCGAAATCACGCCCACACCGGCGGCTCCTATGAGCACAGCCACCAGCTTGGTGCGTATCACAGCACACAGCAGTTTTATAAATTCTACGGAGCTGAACACGCCGATAGCCTTGACCACTCGCGCGCCCAAGGCTGTCGACCCTTTAGTATTCACCTGCTTAACCATTCCGAGGGGTTGAGCTTTTGTGTCTCTTTTCTGATTTCAAAATGCAGCACGGTGCGGTTGTCGTCGGCAGTATCAGTGAATACCGACCCCAGGGTCTGTCCGGCTTTGACGTTATCCCCCTTGCGCACGGACAGCGACGCTATGCCTGCATATACGGTCAGGTACTCGCCGTGGCGCACGATCACTACATTATGGTAGCCGTCAAGACGGGTAACAGATGTAACCACACCGTCGAACACGCTGCGCGCCGAGGCTCCGGGTGACGTTTTGAGGTCTATGCCATGATTCTGCACCTTGATGCTTGAAAGCTCGGAATGAGCATTGGTGCCAAACCCGGACAGCACCATATATGTGCCGGTGACGGGAGCCATAAGTCGGCCCTTGGCGTTGGCAAATTTACCTGTCACGGCATAATCCACCTTAGGAGCCGGGGCCGGGGTAGTTGACGGCTTAACTACCGGTTTCTGTTCCTGGGTGGGCGTAGAAGGCTTTTGAGTGGGCTGTCCCTTTTGCTGCCCGGCAGCTTCCGCAGCCTTGCGTTCAGCCTCGGCACGCTTGCGCGCCTCCTCAGCTTTGCGCGCTTCCTCGGCTTTGCGTGCTTCTTCCGCTTTGCGTGCAGCCTCAATCTCGGCAGCTATGATACGATCGAGCTCGCGGTCGAGGGCTGCGGCCTGATCGCGACGCTTTTTCAATTCGCGTTCGAGGCTCGCACCACGCTTGCGCAGATTTTTCACCATGCCGTCGGCGGTGGCTTGCTCGGTGCGTTGTGCGCTTTGAGCCACTTGTAAACCTGAAAGAGTGGCCGCCTGACGCGCACGCAGTGGCTCCAAAGCATTGCGGGCTGAATCAAGTTGCGCCGATGCCTGCTGCACTCGTCGAGCCTCGGCAGTGGCCGCGCGAGCTATCTGTTGCAGATAGCGCATACGACGCCACGCCTGCGAGAAATTATCAGCTGAAAAGATAAAGGATAAATCGCTCATCCCCTGCCTGCGCGCGCGAATAGTGGCCAGCGTGCGCGAATATGAATCGGAGAGATGGTCGTAGCGTTCGGTAAGTTTACCAATGGAATCAGTAAGATTGCTTATGGCATTGTCAAGAGAATCAACGCGGGCCGATAACACATTGATTTCATCGCCGCGTTGTGCAATTTCTGCTTTGAGGGTTGCCAGACGATTTATCTGACGCGACACCTCGGCATCGTTCTTTTTTATCTGCTCCCGGGTCTGTTTTATTTGCTTTTCGGTCTGCTGTTTTTCCTTTCGTATTTGTTTGGATGTGCGCGTAGTTTTGGCCACAGCACCACCGGCCAGTCCAAGAAGGATCGCCAACACTACACACCGAAACAGCAACCGTAGCTTCATATTACATCGACTTCTGAATTACTTTCAACATATCCTGAGCGCCCAGACGACGATAGCCGCGCCAATTGGGTTTCGAGGGTTTGGCACCCTGATTCCATTCGGCTTTGGATGTATTCCACACCACCACTGCATCCAATGTCTTGGATGAAAGCGTGCCGTTGAGCGACACCTCAGATGCCACATTGCCGGCGGCTGTCTCAACCGGATCGGCATATTTGGCTATGAATGGCTTCATACCGTCAGGTTCCACGGTGACACCGGCGAGCACGGGGCCGGCGGTCACGCTCATATACCATGTGAAGCCGTCGGGCGTGCGCCGCGGGGTCATGAGCATAATATCATCGCTATGGGTAACTGAGAATTGAGTCTCGGCTTTAGATGCATCGGTCAGGGTGCCCTGACCGGGATAAAATGCCTGGCCGAGCATAAGAGCCTGAATATCGGCCAATTTCAGCCCGGTGCGGGCTGTGAGCCGGTCAAGTGATTCAGCTACTACGGTCTTACCCATTTTCTCCGATACGAATACCGAATCGGTATCAATCCAAACCTGTGCCACTTCAAGGCCCAAAACCCTGAGCGACATATATATTGACTCGTCGGCCACCATCGTAAGGCGCCCCGACATACTGATACTCATAGGTGAGGCGCAACGCATATTGAAGGGCATATACACATCGGTCCACCGGTGATAAGTGTCGGCAAGTTGCCCTACTTCGCTATTGCGTTTGGCTGTTACGCGCGCAGGGCGTTGTGATGAGCCTTGAGCCTTGCGGTGCGATGAGCAACCTGTGGCCATAGTGAGCGCGCCCAGCATCATCAGCCAGCACGATATGGTGATAATCAATCTATTCACTTTCATCGGGGAAATATGTTTTATGGTCTACTTTTTTCTTAATACGACGGTTTTCGGGTTCGATGAGCAGTGCTTTTTTCCAGAATTCAAGAGCTTGGGCGGGTTCGCCTACCATAAAGTAGATATCGCCGGCATGGTCGTACACTTCGGCCGACGGCTGATAATCCGCATTGGATTCAACCACGCCTTCCACCACTTCCTCCGCACCGGTAAACTTATCGGTAACATCTGTCCACTCCTCGACTGCCTCCACCGTGGCTGTATCCTGCATGGCGTATGCCTGCAAAGCCAGATCTATCTGGATACGTGCACCTTGAAAATCCTTGCGCTTGAATAAAACCCAGGCGTATGTGTCAAGGTATGTGGGATTGGTAAGGTCGCCTGACACGGCAATACGTGCATACGACTCAGCTTTTTCCAGATCATAACCGCCCACAGCGCGATAATATGCCGCATTGTTATAGGCTCCGTATGCCGTGGGATCGAGCATTATGGCCGAATCGAGCACAGCCACAGCAGCCGAATCGTTACCGATGCCGTGATACAAGTCGCCAAGTATGTTGTAATACTGCGACTTACCCTTGTCATTAAGCGCACTCATATCCTTGATAGCCCGGAGGTGAGTGATACCTTCGGCCGGACGGTTGATCATCAGATCCCAAATAGCAGCATTAAATGCCATTACCGGATCACCGGTGTTTTCCAACCCGCGCATCATTGTATTGATACCGGCGATGGTATCACCCGAATCGGTATACACTCGCGCAAGCAGCGAATAAGCTTCGCCATTTTCCGGATCGAGGTCCACAGCCAGACTAAGGTCTTCGATCGCCTGGGGCATGCTGTCGAGCAGGGCATAAAAACCGCCGCGCACACGATAAATTTCCGGCTCTGTGGAATGTAACCTGCTCAGACGTTTCAGAAATTCCACCGGGTACACCTTGCTTGAATCACGTGCCGAGTGAGCCGACAGGTACGGACCGATAAGTTGCATTTTATCTTCCCAATCCATCGTCGAGGTCAACAGAGCCTTTTCAAGCGAGTGCTCAAAACCAAGGGTGTCGCCCTGTTCAAGATTATATTGAGCTATACCAACCAGAGCCGGGCCGTAGGCCGAATCGGCCTCGTGCGCGCGTACATTATATATATATGCCGAGTCGGGCATCTTTATGAAGTTGTAGAACGACGCAATGCCATTTAGACGTTCGGGATCATCAGGCGCATCCTTGAGCATATATCGTAGCGTTGAGGATACCGCAGCTGTATCGTTCTGCATGGCAAGCAGCCGAGCCTTGTAATACACCAATGCGGGGTCGATGTCGGCAGCCATTATGGGATCGACTATGGCCAAGGCCGAGTCAATATCGCCATCATTGCCACGCGCAGCCAGCGCCTGTGCGTATGTAAGGGCTATTTCAGGATCGGTAGGATGGTGTTCGTAAAGAGTGCGTGCAACCCCGAGTGTAACCCAATCGGGCGACAGATAATTGATATACCGATAATTGAGCTTCCCCAAAAGGATGTCTTCCGGATGTGCATAGATATTAAGCAACAGGTCGCCGGAAAGATCCTGGACTTCATTGGCATCGAAATAATTCAACATTACTCGAAGCCTGGCACGCGACCCTGAAATGTCCCTATCCTTGGGATAAAGGGTGTGAGCAATATCAAGCAGGGTGAGCGCAGACGGTATATCTTCCTGAGCCACGGCGTTCTCCGACTCAATAGCCAGCCACGCGGCCATAGCAGCACGAGCACGGGCATCTGCATCAGAATCACCCGTGCGATGCGCCATAAGCACAGATACCGCCGCCAGCGCAGCCGTTATAATCAGGAGAATTTTCCTCATAATCAGGACACTCCCGTATGACCGAAGGCGCCGTCGCCGCGTTTAGTGTGGTCGATTTCCTCTACAGGTTCCCATTCCACGTGGGTATAGGTGGTAACCACCATCTGGCAAATGCGCTCGCCGGGATTGATTACAAACGGTTCCTTGGACAGATTGATAAGAATTACTTGAATTTCGCCACGAAAATCGGCATCCACCGTGCCTGGCGAGTTCACGATACCAATGCCGTGTTTGAGCGCAAGACCACTGCGGGGACGGATCTGCAATTCGTGTCCCTGAGGCAGCTGCACGCGCAACCCTGTGGGAATAAGCACGCGTTCGAGCGACTGGAGCACTATGGGGTGTTCGATAGCGGCATGGATGTCCATACCTGCAGCCGAAGGGGTCTCGTAGGCCGGAAGCGGCCAGCCCGATTTGTTTATTATCTTTACTTTGAGTGAAGTCATAATCAGAGAGTAATTCTTTTGGTAATAGTACCTATTTTAAGAATATAAATACCGCGGGCGGGGAGTCGCAGACGCGATGTGCCGGCACCGAGATTGGTGGTCATCACCGGCTGTCCGAGTATCGTGAATATTTTCACCTGTGCCTGGCGCGGCAGAGTAATCACGATATAGCCGTCGTCAACAGTCACCGATACATCATCGGCCGAAAGCTCCACCACCTGACGCGACGGTTGCGACACCGGCCGGCTCTGGCCATTCACGGCAAGAGCGACGATAATCAGTAGCAGTGTGACAACCCGGCGCATAATTAATAATTGGTGAGTTCTCCGGCAAGATTGGTTGCAATGGCACGTTTGACCTCGTCGGCCGAGAGTCCAAGACCAAAGAGATACATCATTTTGGTAATCGCTGCCTCAAAGGTCATATCGTGACCCGAGATCGCACCGGCTTCGGCCAGCATTTCACCGGCCTTGTAACGGTTTGGCATCACCGATCCGCTCAGACATTGCGAAATGTTCAGCACCACCAGTCCGCGGTCGCACGCCTCACGGATAGCATCTGTAAACCACGGAGCCGTGGGGCCATTGCCTGCGCCGTATGTCCTGAGCACCACCCCTTTCAGATTGGGCTGATTAAGCTGATATTCAAGCGATTCTTTTGTAAGGCCCGGATAAAGGTCGATACAAGTGACGGCGGGATCCATCTTCAGCGATACATCGAGCTGCCCGGAGCGGTTGCGATCCAACGCATCGGGAGCAAAAGCGATTCCCAAGCCTATCTTGGCCAACTCGGGATAATTAGCCGTGCGGAAGGCATTGAAATTATCGGCCGAGCGCTTGGTGGAACGATTGCCGCGCCACAGATAATTTTCAAACAATATGGCCACCTCCTGCACCATCGGACGGCCATCGGTGTGACGTGCTGCAGCAATCTGCAGGGCCGTTATGAGGTTTTCCTCGCCGTCAGTGCGCACTTCGCCAATGGGGAGCTGCGACCCGGTGATTATCACAGGTTTAGCCAATCCCTTGAGCATAAATGACAGAGCCGATGCAGTATAGGCCATCGTGTCGGTGCCATGAAGCACTACAAAACCATCGTATTTATCATAATTGTCGCGGATCACCTCTGCTTGCTCGATCCAATATTTAGGATCCATATCGCTGGAGTCGATCGGGGGAGACTTCTGCACGTGGTCAATCTCATAATCGAGCATCTTGACCTTCGGGACATTCTCAATCAGATGATCGAAGTCAAACGGACTCAGCGATTTGGTCTCCGGGTCTTCGATCATACCGATGGTGCCACCGGTATAAATTATAAGTATGCGAGGTTTCATAACCGTAAGCGTTACGACATTATTGCACTTGTGCGCCGGGATTTACGAAAGCCGAAGGAGCGGCTAAGATCAGGGAACCGTCGGCATTCACAGCCGATAGAATCATACCCTGCGACTCAATGCCACGCAGCTTGCGCACGGGCAGATTGGCGATGAACAGCACCTGACGTCCCACGAGCTTTTCGGGTTCGGGATAGTGCTGGGCAATACCGCTCACGATTGTGCGGGGCTTATCGGTGCCATCGTCCAGGGTAAACTGAAGCAGCTTATCGGCCTTGGGCACCTTGACGCAAGCGGTCACTGTGCCTACACGGATATCGCTGCGGCAGAAGGTGTCAAAGTCCACATCGGCTTTCTGCGGCTCGGGCTTCCATGCTTTTAGCTGATTTTCCTTCTTGATGTCTTCAAGACGTTTCATCTGTGCGTCAATGGCCGCATCCTCAATCTTTTCAAAGAGTAGCGATGCCGGGGCAATCTCGGTACCTGAAGCCACCACATCATCGCGGCCTATCATATCCCATTTCATATCGCTGATGCGCAGGTCTTCGGCCAGCTTCGCAGCCATAAAGGGCATGAAGGGTTCGCAAGCCACAGCCAGCGAGCCACATATCTGCAACGCAGTGTAGAGTATGGTGCGCACGCGATCCATATCTGTCTTGGCCACCTTCCACGGCTCCGTTTCCTGCAGATATTTATTACCGATACGCGAGATTTCCATAGCCTGACGCAGAGCTTCGCGGAAATGGAACGTTTCGATAGCCTCGGTAATAGCCGCACCGGCCTCTTTCACCTGACGTATAGCATCGGTATCCGTTTCGGTAAGATCACCGGGCTGGGGCACCACGCCGCCAAAGTATTTGTGGGTGAGCACAATCACACGATTGACAAAGTTGCCCAGGATGGCTACCAGTTCGCTGTTGTTGCGTGTCTGGAAGTCGCGCCAGGTGAAGTCGTTATCCTTGGTTTCGGGAGCGTTGGCTGTGAGCACATAGCGCAGCACATCCTGCTTGCCGGGGAAGTCGCGCAGGTATTCGTGGAGCCACACGGCCCAGTTGCGCGATGTCGAAATCTTGTCGCCCTCAAGGTTCAGGAACTCATTGGCCGGCACATTGTCGGGCAACTGATAGCCGTCGCCATAGGCCATAAGCATCGAGGGGAACACGATGCAGTGGAATACGATGTTATCCTTGCCAATGAAGTTGATTATGCGTGTTTCGGGATCTTTCCACCAGGTTTCCCAGTTGTCGGGGAAAATTTCCTTGGTATTTGAGATATAACCGATCGGGGCGTCAAACCATACATACAGCACCTTGCCGTCGGCACCCTCGACGGGCACAGGCACGCCCCAATCGAGGTCGCGGCTCACCGCGCGGGGCTGCAAGCCAAGATCGAGCCACGATTTGCATTGACCATATACATTGGTTTTCCATTCTTTATGGCCCTCTAAAATCCATTCACGCAGGGCCGGCTCCCAGCGGTCGAGCGGCAGATACCAGTGCCGCGTTTCGCGAAGCACGGGCTTCGAACCGGTAATTGCGCTTTTCGGATTTATCAGGTCTGTGGCGTTAAGGCTGGAGCCACACTTCTCGCACTGGTCGCCGTATGCGCCCTGGGCGTGGCAGTTGGGGCATTCGCCCGTAACATAGCGGTCGGCCAGAAATTGATTGGCCTCCTCGTCAAAGAGCTGCATCGAGGTCTGTTCGATAAACTCGCCTTTGTCATACAAATGACGGAAAAATTCCGATGCGGTTTTCGAGTGTGTTTCAGAAGTGGTGCGGGAATATACATCAAACGAAATACCCAGCTCCTTCATCGAATCACGGATTATGGTGTGATAGCGGTCCACGATGTCCTGCGGGGTCACGCCCTCATTCTTAGCCTTGATAGTGATGGGCACACCATGCTCGTCGCTACCGCCGATCATAGCCACCTCGCGGCCATTCAGACGCATATAACGCGCATAAATATCGGCGGGAACATATACGCCGGCCAGATGTCCGATGTGGACAGGCCCGTTGGCATATGGAAGGGCTGTGGTGATCAGGGTTCGCTTATACTCTTTGTTCATGATGTTTATATTCTTGATTCACAGACTATTGCCGACACATATCGGCATCTTTACAAGCCTGAAATGTTAGTTGACTTATACTTTAAATTTTGAAAACACAAAGTTAATCAAAAAATATGGGAAAATCCGAACATCCACCAAAAAAATTCCAAAATTTTCCAAAACCCCAATCACTCGATGGCACCCCTTATGGAGCAGCACCCCTGCGCTGTGCCGTAAACTGCCCGTCGATGTCGTTGCATAAATCTAAACACATCTGTTACTTTCCCCGAAAGTCAGAGGAGGCGAATGAGGGTTTGTATGATTTTTTGGTTGTGGTTTGGGGAAAAGTTTGTATATTTGCGGTGACACTTGTATAATAGCATGAAAAACTGGTTTATACGCGTTTTTGAATTTTATCGTCAAGGGTTCGCTTCGATGACAGTGGGGCGTACACTTTGGCTTGTCATTGCCATCAAGGTGGCTATTATCTTTCTGGTACTCAAATTATGGTTGTTCCCTAATTATCTGAATACCAATTATGATACCGATGCAGAGCGATCGGGTGCGGTGCGCTCTTCGCTCATTAAAAAGTAATTTATATTAACCTTAATAACTGATATTTAACTGACAATGAATGACCTCGTAAGTGTTGTGGACTGGTCGCGCGCGCAATTTGCGCTTACCGCCATGTACCACTGGCTCTTTGTCCCGCTCACCATCGGCCTGGCTCTGATTGTGGCGGTGATGGAGTCGATTTATGTCCGCACCGGCCAGGAGCGCTGGAAGGGTATCACTAAGTTTTGGATGACCTTGTTTGGCATCAATTTCGCTATCGGCGTGGCCACAGGTATTATCCTTGAGTTTGAGTTTGGCACCAACTGGTCCAATTATTCGTGGTTTGTGGGCGATATTTTCGGCGCACCGCTGGCCATCGAGGGTATCTTTGCCTTCTTTATGGAGGCTACGTTTGTAGCCGTGATGTTCTTTGGCTGGAATAAATTCAGCCGTGGCGCTCACCTGGCCTGCACATGGATGGTGGCCCTGGGCGTTTCGCTTTCGGCCCTCTGGATTCTGGTGGCTAATGCCTGGATGCAAAACCCTGTAGGCATGCAGTTCGACCCCTCACAGATGCGTAATGTCATGGACGATTTCTGTGCTGTAGCATTCAACGAGGTGTCGATGAATAAATTTTTCCACGCCGTGGCAAGCGGATGGTGTCTGGCCGGCACCTTCGTGGTGGGCATCAGCTGCTGGCTGCTGTGGCGCCGCAGCAATGTCGAGGCCGCTCGCTCGTCGCTCAAAGTGGGCGCTTGGGTAGGTCTGGCCGGAATAATTTTCACTATCTGGACCGGCGACGGTTCTGCTGTAGCCGTAGCCAAGGTTCAGCCTATGAAACTCGCAGCCATGGAGGGCCTTTACGACGGCAAAGTGGGCCAGGAACTCGTGGGCTTCGGTATTCTGAATAATGACAAACGCCCCGGCGATGACCAGCAGGCTATCTATGCCGAAATCTCTATCCCCTACGGCTTGTCGATTCTAGCCAACCACGATGCTAATTCGTTTGTTCCCGGTATCAACAACCTTATCTACGGTTACGAACTCACTGCCGACGGCGACACCATCCGCACCGAAAGCTATGCCGAACGCATTGCGCGCGGTCGTGAAGCCCGCGAAGCTCTTGCTGCCTACGATGTAGCATCGGCCGCCGGTGATTCTGCTGCCATGGCTTCGGCTCGTGAAGCCATCAACGAGAATTTCCGCTATTTCGGCTATGGCTATCTTGAAAATCCCGAGGATGCCGTGCCCCCGGTGGCTCTCACATTCTATGCCTTCCGTATCATGGTGATGATCGGTGGTTACTTGCTGCTGCTCTTTGTGTTCTACATTTTTGCTTCGATGCGTCGCACCGAGTGGCTCGAACGCCCCTGGCTGCATTGGCTCGGCATTATATCCATTCCTCTGGTGTGGATATGCTCGCAGGCCGGATGGGTTGTGGCCGAGGTTGGCCGTCAGCCCTGGGTTATCCAGGATCTGATGCCCACCAACGCAGCTATATCCGACGTCACATCTGTTTCGGTACAAATCACCTTCTGGGTGTTTGCCGCACTGTTCACCTGCCTGTTGGCTGCCGAAATCAGCATCATGCTGCGCTTCCTGGGTAAAGCTTCTAAATCTGACATAACCGCTTAAACACAGACAGATTATGGAAATCACATTATATCAGAATTATTGGTGGCTGCTCATCGCAGTGCTCGGCGCAGCCCTGGTATTTATGCTCTTTGTGCAGGGCGGACAGTCGATGCTCTGCTGCACCCGCGACACCACATTCCGCCAGATGATGGTAAACTCGCTGGGTCGCAAATGGGAGCTTACGTTCACCACGCTGGTGGTATTCGGCGGCGCTTTCTTTGCATCGTTCCCGCTTTTCTATTCCACAAGCTTCGGTGGCGCTTATTGGCTATGGATGCTCATCCTGCTCAGCTTCGTGCTTCAGGCTGTGAGCTACGAATATCGTCGCAAGCGGGGCAACCTCTACGGCACGCGCACCTACGATTTCTTCCTGCTGTTTAACGGCGTGGTTGGTTGCGTGCTGCTGGGTGTCGCAGTGGGTATGATGTTCTTCGGCGGCAGCTTTGAGGTGGTGAAAACCAATCTGCTCAATCCCGGCGCACCGGTCATCTCGCAGTGGGCTCCCTCTCGTGGCCTTGAAGCCATGGCTTGCTGGAAATCATTGCTATTAGGCATCGCCGTGCTCTTCCTCGCCCGCACTCAGGCTGCTATCTATTTCCTGAACAACATCAACGGCGGCGACGACTTTAAGGCCTTTGCAAAACGCCATGCGCTGTATAACGGAGCTATCTTCGTTGTGCTCTTTGTGGTATGGCTGCTCGTGTTGCTCACCGCCACCGGCAAGCAGGTGGTGGACGGTATCGTGACAGATGTCCCCTACCTCTATTTCCTCAATTACACACAGATGTGGGGCTGGGGCTTGGCTCTGCTCGCGGGCGTGGTGGCCGTGCTCTGGGGTATCTTCACCGCGGCCTTCCGCGGTAGCCGCAGTGCCATCTGGTTTAGCGGCATCGGCACTATGCTGGTTGTTGTGTCGCTCTTTGCCGTGGCCGGATACAACGCCACCTGCTACCTGCCCTCGATCACTTATCCGCAGTCTTCGCTCACACTGGCCAATAGTTCATCGTCGCTCTACACTCTTAAGACCATGACGTGGGTTAGCTTCTTCCTGCCCGTCGTGATTCTGTATATTATCTATGTATGGCGCAAGATGAACGCCGGCGGCATCACTCCCTCCGACGTTGCCCCCGACAAACATCAGTATTGATCCGCTTCGGGTTATAAAGTAAAAGGCTGCGAAAATTTCCGCAGCCTTTTACTTTATAACCCGAAGTAACTCTTAAAAATTAGACGATATAGATTTGCGTAGGATTGACGATGCATTT
>CAZHDH010000066.1:0-13745 GCA_964531245.1 uncultured Bacteroides sp.
ATATCAGTGTGTTATCTACCCGAGCTGCGACGCGTCGTGGCCATCCGGCGCGCATCCGACACCGCGGAGCGGCGTCGCTCCATTGGACGGTGTACTAAATTCGCGCCCACCTGACACCGCAGAGCGGCGTCACCCCCGGTGACGCCTATTAGCGGGCTACGTACTGGCGGTACAGGTGGTCGAAAGTGGCATCAAGATCCGGGGTTAGTCCGGGATGCGGGCGGCTTGTGGTGATACATGCACTGCGCACCGCCGTGAGCCAACGGAAGCGTTCGTGCGCTTCAAGTTCACCGATCGGACCGGGACATCCAGCAGCGATGAGTTCAAAGCTGCGCAATTGTGCTTCGATTGCATCAAGATCAGCCTCGGGATCAAGCAGGCGCACCAGTTCGCGGGGGAAGTTGATACGTGCCCACACGCGGCGGCGGCGTTTACACATCATTACAATCCCTACATTTATCAGTTCGCCACGTTCCACTCGCGGAGTGAGCTGCACCACCGCGTATTCATACAGGTGTCGGGGTGCTTCAGAGCAGTTTTCTGGCTTGGATTGCATGGTCGGTGAATATTTTAGAGTTTTCAAGACGGGTGGTAAGGAAGGTGGTGTACACGCGGCGCTGTTCCGCGGGGTCGATTCCGGGTTCAGATTGTCGCAGCCAATCCTCGGGAATCATATCCACCACAGCTTTGATAAGCTCGGGCGTGATAGTGCGCCGCATCAGATCGTCGGCTTCGAGCAGGCGGGTGGCCTCGGGAAGCAGGGCGTGGCTCTTTATATAAGGGAAGGGCGACACGGCGGCTTTCTCCCAGCCATCCCAATTATGATGAAAATATAGCGACGAACCATGGTCTATGAGCCATAGCGCCCCGCGCCACAGCAGCATATTGGTATTTGTGGCCGTGCGGTCTACGTTGGTCAGGAACGAATCAAGCCACACGATGCGCGAGGCCTCGACGTGGTCGGGTCGGTTGACCGTGACATCCCATGTGAGCGCTCCGCTCAGAAAAGTCATACCCATATTCAATCCGCGCGATGCGGCAAGGAGCTCCTGCACCTCCTCGTCGGGTTCGGTGATGCCGAAAGCCTCGTCAAGGTTCATAAATACGAGTTGGGGCACGCGCATGCCGGCGGCGGTGGCTATCATTCCGCCTACAAATTCAGAGATAAGAGATTTGGCACCGTGGCCTCCGCCGCGCAGCTTCACCACGTACGGGTAGCCGTCGGCACCCTCGGCCAGCACCGGCAGCGAGCCACCCTCGCGCAGCGGAGCCGTGTAGCGTGCCACCTCGATCATCGGCGGCCGCAGCATTTCTATTTCGTCTTTGTCCATATTTACATGATATTTTGCAAATGTAACACTTTCGCGCGGTTATCGGTGCATCGAAATATGATAAAAATTGCTAATTAAGTGGCCCGTCTGTATACTATTTGCCCTATAATGTTGTTATACACATATAAACACATTTTTCGTAAATATTGAAATTTATATATTATGCAAAATTTTGAAGACCTCGGGGTCAGGGATGACCTCCTGAAAGGTATACAAGAAATGGGCTTTGAACATCCTATGCCCGTTCAGGAAAAAGTAATACCCTCGCTGCTGAGCGGCGACCACGATCTGGTGGCGCTGGCACAGACCGGCACGGGTAAAACGGCGGCTTTCGGTCTGCCGGTGATTCAGCGCGTCGACGTGGATCGTCGTGTGCCTCAGGCTCTTATCCTCGCCCCTACACGTGAACTTTGCCTGCAGATTGCCGGTGATCTGGCCGACTTCTCAAAATACGTTCCCGATCTGAAAATTTTGCCTGTATATGGCGGTTCGAGCATCGAGAGCCAGATACGCTCACTGCGCAATGGCGTGCAAATCATCGTGGCCACCCCGGGACGTTTGATCGACCTGATCAAGCGTGGTGTGGTGAAACTCAACGATGTGCACACCGTGGTGCTCGACGAAGCCGACGAAATGCTGAATATGGGTTTTGTTGACAGCATCAACGACATCTTGGCCCATGTGCCACAGGATCGCAAGATGCTGATGTTCTCGGCCACGATGCCTGCCGAGGCCGCACGTATCGCCAAGAAATATATGAAGAACCCGGAGGAAATCGTGATCGGCACCAAAAACGAGGGCGCCAAAAACGTGCGTCACATTTATTATATGGTGAACGCCCGCGATAAATATCTGGCTCTGAAACGCATCTGCGACGATACCCCGCATATCTATGCCATTGTGTTCTGCCGTACACGCCGCGACACACAGGAAGTAGCCGACCAGCTCATTGCCGACGGTTACAATGCCGATGCCCTGCATGGCGACCTCTCGCAGCAGCAACGCGATATGGTGATGAAGAAGTTCCGCGACCGCGTCACCACCATCCTTGTGGCTACCGATGTGGCTGCCCGCGGCCTGGATGTCGACGACCTTACCCACGTGATCAATTTCGGTATTCCCGACGATACATCGGTGTACACCCACCGCTCGGGCCGTACCGGTCGTGCCGGTAAAACCGGTGTGTCAATCGTCATCATCCACTCGCGCGAGAAGGGACGCCTGCGCGAAATCGAACGCATCATAGGCAAAAAATTCGAGCGCAAGGAAGTACCTACGCCCGAACACATCATCGAAAAACAGCTTTACAATCTGGCCGACCGCATCGAGCGCGTCGAGGTGCCCGAGGAAGAAATCGCACAATATATGCCCGGTGTGCTCAAAAAGCTGTCGTGGCTCTCTACCGAGGATCTTGTGAAACGTGTGCTCTCGCTTGAGTTCAAACGTCTGCTCAATTATTACAAGGATGCCAAACCTCTGGATGTCGACGATGAGCAGCTCAAACGCAAACGTAAAAAGTTTGAAGAAACCGATGACAAGGACCGTCGCACAGCCGAAAAGGGTATGGACCGCATCTATGTGGATGCAGGTAAGGCCGACGGCTTCTATGCCGGCAACCTTATCGAGATGCTGAACAAGAATGTACACGGCGCTCGTGTGGATGTGGGACGTATTGACCTCTTGCCTACATACAGCCTGTTTGACGTGAAGCAGGCCGATGCCCGCCGCGTGGTGGATGCCCTGCGCGGAGCCGATTTCTATGGACGTCGTCTGTATGCCGAAATTGCCGCCGAGGGCAAGGATTACACCCGCGCCTCGGGTCGCAAGAAAAGCACCGGCAAGAAGACTTCCACCCGCCGATAATCCCTGAAAAAATAACGTCGGGCCATGTTGTATGCAAAAAACAATGTGGCCCGGCGTTTTTTATATGCGATAATTGTTGGTTTGAAGCAAAATTTAGCTAACTTTGCGAAAGTAAGTAACACTCAAAACCAATCATATAATGAAAACATTCCTTCGCCTCACCGCTGCGGCTCTCATTGCGGCCATCGCTTTGCCCGCCGCTGCCGCACACAGATATAAACCCAAAGATCCCGGTCAGGTGGGTATTCGCGTGTCCTACGACCTCACGGGCTGTACAGATTCATACGGCTTTATCAAATCGGGTTCTGGCTTTTCGGTAGGTGCTTCATATACAGCCTACCTTGCTTCGCGCATCTATTTTTCGCCCTCGGTGCTATTCTCATACGGCAAAATGAAATTTGACGGCCCGCTGGAAGAAAAGCGCCACGTGGACATCAACGGCGATATGACCGACATCGGCGCCCGCGTACCCCTTGATTTCGGATTCAATTTCGTTAACGCGTCCAAAGTCAAGGCCAGTATTTTCACCGGTCCTCAGCTGCATTTCAACTTCTCGCTGCGCGATAAATTCGACCTCCACTTTTCATCCGGCGGCGATCGCCACCACGAAAGCACTGTAGTAACCTCGGGCCTTGAAATTTGCTGGGCTGCGGGTGTGGCCGTGGACCTCATGCGTCACTGGCACGTTCAGGCCGGTTATACCATCGGTCTGTCGAAAATGGGTAAATCGGACGTAATAATGATTGACCCCGTCACCTTCCGGCGCTCTGAGGTCAACATTACCCTAGGTTACAATTTCTGATAAACCTATCTGACAATAGAAATCGGGAGGAATCCAGTTTTTTGGAAGTTCCTCCCGATTTCTATTTATACGGATGACTCTTACATCTTAAGCACTGAGGAGCCGTTGTCGCTGTTGTTCAGCGAGCGCGAACCTGTGCGGAATATGGTGCCGAAATCGGCGGAGTAGGTTACAGAAAGTGTAACCATATTTGAGTTGTTCTTGATGAAGCGGTCGCTCCTGCCCGGATTTGCGGGCGAATAGTCCCACGAAGGGTATCGGGTGCCCTTGCGGTCGAATATATACATCCAGCTTGCTCCGAAGTTCCAATGCTTGCCGGCCTTATACTCAAATGTGAGTGAATTACCATTTTCGTTTTTGGTTACCGTGGTGCCGTCAAGGAATTTTCCGGGCACTTTATACCAATAAGTGATGGTATACGGGCCGTGATTCCACCACACCGATATTGCGGCGTCGATGGTGTTGAAACATTTCTTCCATTCCTGGAATGTGGTGCGGAAATGATAGTATCTGATAGTGGTATTGAAGCCGAAGTCGCCAAGGTCGTTCATACGCACATTCAGGCTGGCCATCGTGGAAGCCGAATTGCTTGCATTGATGCTCTGCGACAGGAACATGCCCGACCCGAGGTAACGCACTTCCTGGACGGTGGGATTGTAGGTAATTTCCTGGTTTACGAGCAACGAAGCCTGCAACTTGCGATACTTGAACGTGGGCATACACTGAAAGATAACGTAATCTGAAACTTTCAGATCCGGGTTGCCGTTGGAGATTATGTATGGGCTTGTCTGCTGCGGATAGTCGGTGAGGGCCGTGAGCGACGGGATGTAAGGAGAATACTGGGCTGCTGCTGCCAGACTCCATTGGCCCGAAATCTGCCAGCTGGACATCACGGTCGACAAGTTGCGAATGAAATGACGCTTGTTCAGGTCATTCTCAATCCAGAAAAGTTTCGCGCCGGTCGACAGGCTCAGATACACCTTGCCAATGTTTTGTCCGTAGCGTGCGTACAGGTAATTGTTGTTTTCGGTGAGCACCGGTTTGTAATCTGATGAAATATACGAGTTGGTACTGTGCGATAAGGTGTTCTGCGCGCCGATAGTAAGGTCGTTGCGATGATTGAAATCGTGAACATAATTGAGTGCGGTAATCAGCGAGCGACGGCGGCTGTCAACGTCCACAAGATAATTGTCTGAGAGACCGTTGGCGTATGTGTAATGGTTGTCGCGGGTGTACGAACCCGAGCTGAGTGTGCCCACTACCTGGGCCTCGAGCGAGTTTTTGCTATTGAAATTATGACGCACAAAAAGGTCGAGCGACGGAGCGCGGTCGCTGCCCTGACGGATGTTCTCAAAGTCGTATGAACCTAACTGCGAATCGTCAGTGTGGCCGATTACACGAGCCTTGTCAGAACCGGGATTTATGCGGAATGTGGCCGAGAAGAGGGTGTTGGCATCGGGGCTGAAATCGTATTTGAATCGCATGCCCTGTTGTTGGTAATTGAACGGCGCGCGGTCGTGTGTTTCAAGTCGTGCGGTGAAATCGGGTGCGATATAGCTTTCATACGAATTATCGTACACCTCCTGATAATTACGCCACGTGGGGTTGTAGCTCAGGGTAAACTGCGACGCACCCTGGTGATAAGACGCCTGGATGGATGCATCGACAAATGCGGTGGATAGGGCGCTGCGCGCCCACATATAAATCTGGCCGCCGTCGTTGCGCTGCTTCAGGGTGATATTCAGGAAGCCTTTGGTGCCGCTGTCGGCATAGCGCGCCGGGGTGAATCGTGAATACTCGATTTTGGCGATATCTTTGGGTTGAAGCGCGTTGACATCAGCGATTGTGGATGGTATGCCATTGATTAATATGTATGGAGTGCCGCCGTCGACGCTCAGTGTGCGATTGATGGGATCGGCTTCCAGCCCGGGCAGCGGGAGCTTCTGAAACAAGCTGTTCGCAGAAGACGATGCGCGCATTTCCGATGCCGAGGGGAACACAATGGTGCGTCCCTGAGAATTTACGAACGATCCGGCCGTCACGGTCACTTCATTCAGTGCGTTCACAGCCTCGTCAAGCCAAACCTGCCCGACGTTGATATCTTTCGATCCTGCTTCGATTATGATAGTAGTGGACGCGAATCCGGTGGCACTTACGTTAAGGGTAAGAGCTGAACGCGCATCTGTGGAAATAGCGAACGCACCATTCGCATCGCTTACGTTTCCGGCTATGGTTTTGTCATTGGCCACAAGCATACACGTGGCACCGACAACCGCTGTGGAATCTGTGGCCGACAGCACCACACCCTGCACTGTGCGAGCCAAAGCTGCAGCGCAGGTAATTAAAATTGCAAAAAGAGAAACGTAAAAACGAAGCATAACCTGTGATAAAGATGTGATATAAATCAGAGTATTGATAAGAAGTGCAACATTAGGCACACATATAGTAGACGCGCAATGCGATAAAACATTACAGCCTTAACCGAAATTTTTATAGAAATGGCTATTAATCGGGTGCGAGGGTGAGGGTGGACAGGGTTATGCTTTGAGCTGCCCGGGCCATTGCTTCGGGGGAGAGGGCCATAATGGCTTGGGTGGCTCGCCCGGGAACCGCCTGTTTCCCAGTAAGAAGAAATTCGCGGGCCAGAGCTAAGATGCGACTCTCGGTATTGTCCAGGGCAATGACACGTTGACCCATAAATTGGGTTACGGCGGCCGATAGTCGTTTCGGGGTCAGGTAGCCGTCGGCCAGACGGCTCAGGGTGTTGCTCACAAGCCTGCGACAACGGCGTGTGTCGTCGGGATCACAACCGAAATAGATGGTGAGCGCACCGCAGTCGGTGTAAAAGGATGTGGATGCCTCTACGCTGTAAACCAATCCGTTGCGTTCACGGAGCGATACGTTAAGCAGCGAATTCATACCGGGACCGCCCAAAATGTTGGCAAGCAACGCAAAGGCATATCGCTCGGGCGAATCAAGCTTACAGATACGTGCGCCCATCACGGTATGAGCCTGATGCGACGGAATGATCGTAGTGCGGTCAAAGGGTAGTACCGGGGTAGGAGCTGTACGCCCATTGCGGCATCCGGTGAGCGGGAGTGCGGCGAAAATCTTTTCAGCCCGACTGAAAAATTTGTCGGCAGCTTCATCACCGGCATAAAACAGCACAATATTATCGGCTGTATAGTAGGTTTTCAGATATTGCCGGCATACGTCCGGGGTGAACGTATCCAGTGCTGCCCTGGTCCCCAGAATATTATGGCCTATGCCGTGGCCGGCGAAAAGCAGGTCGTCGAAATCGTCGAAAACGGCATCTGCGGGCGAATCAAGGTAGGAATCGATTTCATCTGCCACTACCTCCCGCTCTTTTTCGAGTTCGCGTTCCGGAAATCGCGAATTAGCCACGAGATCGGCAATGAGTTCCATCGCTCGTCTCAGATTGCCTGCGGGGAATGTGGAGTACACCACGGTTTCTTCCTTTGAGGTGTAGGCGTTGAGTTCGCCGCCCACAGCTTCCATACGGTTAATGATATAAGATGAGCGATGGGTATCGGTGCCCTTGAATATGGTGTGCTCCACAAAGTGTGAGAGTCCGAACACCTCGGGTGCTTCGTCGCGCGAGCCTACGTTTACGGCCACACCGAAATGTCCCACGGCCGCACCGGAAAGGTGCAGGTGCACCATCCGCAGGCCGCGGGAGCTTATATAATATGTAGGATGATTTAATTCAGTCATTTATTTCTGAGGCATCCGGCCATCGTCGGCTATTAGTTTGAGCATCAGGGGCAGAGCCTCGTCGGTGGTCACATTTTTATACACACATTCCTTGCCACGGTATATGCTTACGCGTCCGGCTGCTGCACCCACATAACCATAGTCGGCATCGGCCATCTCGCCGGGACCATTTACGATGCATCCCATCACGCCGATTTTCAGACCGGTGAGGTTTGCGGTGGCTTCCTTTACGCGCGCCAGTGTGGAATGAAGGTCAAAAAGTGTGCGACCGCAACCGGGGCAGGCTATATATTCGGTTTTGGAGATGCGCCGGCGTGTGGCCTGGAGGATGTCAAGAGCCAAGCGGCTGCGTTGCTCGTCGCCGAGGGCAGGGGCAATTATCTCTACCACGCCGAAGGGACGGCGGAGCAATCGGCTGCCGAGATCTATCGAAGCGGCTATCTGCACCCGGTCGGCGTCCAGAGACGCGGGGTAGGTGATGCGCAGAGCCGACAGTCCGTCAGGAATTTCGTCAACCCCCGGCACCAGCGGAAAGGCTGTGGCATCTGCTCCCTCGGTAACCTCCACTTTCCCGGGCGCTTCACCGCGGCTCAATGAGTCGATGTGTTCCAGAATACGACGTGCCACGGGAATCTCGTTTTCGGGAGCTTCGGAAAGCGATACACGTATAGTGTCGCCAATACCGTCGGCCAGCAGCGAGCCAATGCCCACGGCACTTTTGATACGGCCGTCCTCGCCGTCGCCGGCTTCGGTCACCCCGAGGTGAAGCGGGAAGTCCATCCCCTCGCGCGCCATAGCATCGCAAAGCAGGCGCACGGTTTCGGTCATCACCACCACATTTGATGCCTTGATCGAGATCACGACATCCTTAAAATTCTCGGACTGGCACACGCGCAGAAATTCCATGGCGCTTTCCACCATTCCGGCCGGGGTGTCGCCATAGCGACTCATGATGCGGTCGGATAGCGAACCGTGGTTTACGCCAATGCGCAGGGCCACGCCACGGCTGCGACAAAGGTCGAGCAGGGGCACGAAACGCGAGCGGAGGCGTTCGAGTTCGGCGGCATATTCCTCGTCGGTAAATTCAAGTTTCACGAATGTGCGTCCCGGATCTACAAAGTTGCCCGGATTAATTCGCACTTTCTCAACACATTCGGCGGCGGCAAAGGCTGCGGCAGGATTGAAATGTATGTCGGCCACAAGCGGGGTGAGGCAACCGGCCTGGCGCACCCGGGCGCGGATGTTTTCGAGATTGCGGGCGTGCTCGGTGGTCTGAGCTGTGAGTCTGACTATGTCGGCGCCGGCGCGTGCCAGGCTCAGTATCTGATTTACTGATGCATCGGTGTCCATCGTGGCAGTGTTGGTCATCGACTGCACTGCGATGGGGTGGGTGTCGCCTATGGTCACACCGCCGATGTGCACAGCGTGGGTCTTGCGGCGTTCAAAGGGTTTCATAGAGAGCTGGTTATACCTTGAATTTATAATCTGACATCGCGGCCAGTTCCTCATTGGCGCGTACAATTTTCTTGCTCAGATTGCTGCACCAGTCGGCATATCGGGCAGCGAGGGCCTGATCAGAGAGCGCGAGCATACGCACCGCAAGCACGGCGGCGTTCATTCCGGCATTGATTCCCACTGTGGCCACGGGTATGCCCGGGGGCATCATAACAATAGATAGCAGAGCGTCCTGGCCTTGCAGGGTGGAGTCGATAGGCAGGCCGATCACAGGCAGCGGTGTCAGAGCGGCGATCACGCCGGGCAGGGCGGCGGCCATACCTGCTGCAGCTATTATTACCTTGATACCGCGACCGGCGGCTTCGGTTGCAAATTTTTCGACCTCGCGAGGGGTACGGTGTGCGCTCAGAGCCTGCATTTCAAACGGCACTTCCATCAGTTCCAGGAAGTCGGCTGCTTTGCGGAGCACCGGCAGATCTGAGGTGCTTCCCATTATGATTGATACTGTAGGAGTCATATTTTGAATCGTTATCGGGTTTATTATACATTAATTATATACACATCGCCACATAGCAACAGCAACCGCCGAGCAATGCGCCGCCCACTACCTGTGCCAGAGTGTGGCGGCCCAGGAGCAGCCGGGTCGTACCGATCAAACCGGTGAGCATCAGTCCGGTGGTGAGCAGAATCATCACGTTGACGTCAGCCAGGCCCAACACGGCCATACGCAGCATCATAGCCGTGAGGCCACCCAGAGCTGTGGTGTGAGCGCTGATTTTCCAGCGCGTAGTGATAAGCAGGGCTAAAAGAGTGGCAACAGCCGCGCCGCCAAAGAACATACATAGCCATACCGGTGCACCCAGCGATTTGAGCATAAAACCGGCCCCGATATAGCAGGCCGCCGCGATAGACATAGGCAACGGACGCTGCGATCGGCGCGATATAGCATTATCGTCCACCAACTTGAAATGCTTCAGGATGCTGATAGATAGCAGAGGGAGCAATCCGGTGATTGCCGCTACCATGAGGGTGGCAAAGAGCCGTGTGCCCTCGGGCACGGTGCGCAGCGGTGTGATCCACATGGCCAGCGACATACCGTAGGTGGGCACGAGTAGAGGCGAGAAAACATCACTAAGAATCTGCGCCCATCGCGGAGTGGTGACATAAACTGTTTCGGATGTTTGCATATCGGTCATAGTTTGCGTTTACGGTAATGTGTCGATGGGATGCCTTCCAGTTCGCGGTATTTGGCCACGGTGCGGCGGGCTATGCTCATTCCATCCTTTTCCAGGGCGTCGGCAATTGCGGTGTCGCTGAGCGGGGCGGTGGGGTCTTCATTGTCTACCAACCGGCGGATGGCTTTGCGTATATTGTGGGCCGAGAGGTCGCCGTCGCTTCCCACGCCCTCGTTAAAAAGACTTTTGAGCGCTATGGTGCCAAATGGCGTCAGGGCATATTTCATATTTATGGCTCGGGATATTGTGCTGATGTCCAAACCGGTGGCTTTGGCTACATCGCGGAGCACCATAGGACGCAGGTCGGCTTTGTCAAAGGTAGTGAAATATCGTGGTTGCAGGGCGATTATCGTGGTCATCACAGCCATAAGGGTTTTGGCACGCAGGCGGGCGAGGTCTATAAAATCCGCGGCACTGTCGCGGCGCTCACGGATAAAAGCCATTGAAGCGCGGTCGGCGTTCTCGATATTAAAAGATGCATCGATACGCAAATCAGGATTTCCCCCGGCAAGCGATGCGGTGACTGTGCCGTCAGGGTCAGAATCGATAATAAAATCGGGCACAATCTGACGCAGGCGGTCATTGCTGGTCACAGCTTCCATAGCGGCGGCAGGGCGTGGATTCAGAGTTTTTATTAGATCGAAAGCCAGGTCAACCTGAGCTACGCTTAAGCCCGTGCCTTCCGTTATCCTTTTTATATTCTGTAAAGCAATGTCGTTAAAATATTCGCGCACTATGGTTTTGGCGGCGGTCAATCCCGGGCGTTCGCTCATACGATCCAGTTGCAGAGCAAGGCAATCTCTAAGATCTACCGCACCAATTCCTGCGGGGTCGAGCGAACGCACAACCTCAATAGCATCCTGCACATCCTTGAGGCTCACGTCCATCGCTTCGGACATAGCCAGATCGTCGGCCATAGATTGAGCCGAGCGCGTCAGATACCCGTTGGAATCCAGATTGCCGATCACATACGAGCACAAAGCGCGTTGGTAGTCAGACAAATCAAGATCGGCAAGCTGTAAATCCAGAACTGAGAGTGGGTCGGCGGCTTCCACGGATGCGGCATCGAAGCGTTCGTAATCGCGGTCGTGAAGGTTTTGCCGCATCATGTAAGCAGGGACATCGTCTTCTGAGGCATAATCGGCACGCTGAAGTTCGTCGGCCGATTCATTAAAAGAATTGTCGCCTGAAGGGTCGGCCGGAGAGTTGTCGACCAGTTCGAGAGCCGGGTTTTCTTCAAGCGCACGATCCACCGCTTCCTCAAATTCGGGCGTATTCATTTCCAGGAGTTGCCCAAATCTGATTTGAATCGGATTAAGCCTCAGAGTCTGCTTTAATTCTTGGCTGATATGTTGTGATGTCGGTGCCATTATATAACAGAGTGCAAAGATACAAATAAAAAATGATTTAACGCCGGTTCGACAAAAACAGTTGAGACAAAAACAAAAGATAACGCCGAACTTCACAGCTCGGCGTTATCTAATAGGTTCTAACACTAAATACCTAAAACCATTTAAAAATCCTTGTTTGTCTTTACTGAATAATCTTAATAATAACCTTGAATCTTAGACCTAAAAATTATTTACGATGCAAAGTTACATCATTGTCAAGCCTATTTATAGTGTATCAAGGCGAAATATAAATCAATATCAGCGAAATATTTTCTTAATACACTGATATATAGTTATATAAGATTTTTCAAACTGGTGTAAAATATAAGAATAAATATGCCATATTAATCGTCATTTGAGCCTAAATTTTGTAGGTCTTGCTCAAAAGAATCGCGATTTACGGCACGCGATTTCAGGCGGTTTCGGTATGTGTAGATGGTGTTGAGCGACAGCCCCAGAAATTTTGACAGTCGACTGCTGTCCGTCACTCCCAGTCGCATAAATGCAGCGATACGCATTTCAGGTAGCAGACGGCCTGAGGCCGGCATCGCCAGAAGCTTATCAGGGAGAAACAAGCTGTTAAGCTCATCAATAAAGTCGGGATAAATTTTGGAAATAGCATCGTCAAACACTGTAAAGAATTTGTCGGTTTGATCCTGCATGATTTTGCCGCTTTCTACGGTTTTAAGCAGATCCTGAGTCTGATTGGTCTTTAATTTACGGCTAATCAGTTTGTTATAATCCTCCATACTCTCGACGTACACAGCGCAAAGATTAAGCAGTTCGGTAATATACTGATCGCGAGAGTTGACAGAAGCGGCAATTTTTTCATATTTGGCAGCCTGCATCCGGGCTTTAGTGACAGCGTTATGGGCATACCAGTAAATCAGACCGAGCGTGATAATACTAATCAATGCAATAAGGATAATGATTAAGGTGCGTCCGGTCTCGCGTTTGTTAATTATTTCTGTATATATTGAAATGGGCGATGTAAGTTCAATAATATATGATCTTTCACCACTCTCGGCCATAAATTTGCCTGCCGAAGTAAGATACTTGAAAGCGTGTTCGTGGTCGCCGCGTTCAAATAATTCATTTCCCAATCTGAGTAAAGATTCGGCATCACTATTTACATTAATAGCATCAGCCGTGGCGCTCAGGGTTAGATAATAAAGGTATTCGTCGGCACGCTCAGGCTTGTCGCGCAGGTACTTGGCAATCATATTGGTAACGATAGCATATCCCGGGTCTGAAATATCAGCGTGTTCAAGAGCTTCGTTAAGCTCGCTGAAGGCTAGAGCTTCCTCGCCGTTAAGCAAATCGATTTGGGCAGTAGTGGTTCGATAACCGAGGCCGTCCGGGTTTAGTCTTTCCCGTAGCGAGTCAAGATACACCAATGCCCGGGCGTTATATTCGTCGGAGTGGTATCTGAAAGGTGGATAGGTGGCCGCATTCAGTAAAATTCCACTCATCGTGCTGAAGTATTTAAACTTCTGATTTTCAGTAAGTGAATCCACATTTATATGGTCCATCAGCGCTATGGCATCGGTGTATATTCCAAATTTTGGGAGCACCGACGCATAATCGATTTTGGCATCGCGCAGGGTTGCTGAATCGCCGGCGAGATTGGCAGATGTAATAGCGCGCTGTAGAATATTAACAGCAGAATCATTATTAAAGCCAATGTATTGACGGCCAACATTCAGAAGACTCTGAGGATCAGGCACCAAAGTAGCCTGATGCTGGTCGTACAGTGAGTCTATTTCGCCGAGGCGCGCTAAACGTTTTCCCTCCATCTGCCCGATAGCCTCGTCAAGGGTTTTCAGGGCCTTCTCAAGTTTTAGCGGTCGGGCGGCAAAAATATTACACGTAAGGATACAGGATGCAAGGATTGTAAATATAAGCGATAAGGAATGTTTGTTCATGGCGGATA
>CAZHDH010000067.1:0-13596 GCA_964531245.1 uncultured Bacteroides sp.
GTCCTATGGAGTGACGCCGCTCCGCGGTGTCAGGAGCGCGCCGGATGGGGAAACGCGATGTGGCCGTCCGGCAGCGGACGCAATTTTTTTTGCATCCGTACAAATATCTGTATATCAGTGCATTATATACCCGAATGCGAGATGGGGGCGTCCGGCGCGGGTCCGACACCGCGCAGCAGCGTCGCTCCATCGGACGGTGTGCCCCAATTCGCACGAACCCCACACCGCAGAGCGGCGTGTCCCCCGGTACGTCCGGCAACATACTTTATTGCAACCAATTGATTACAATTAATTTCAAAATAAATACCATTCCTCCTTATATAAACCATTATTCCCTAGCGCACGCTTACAAAAAACCGGGCATCTGCACACCGCAGATGCCCGGTTTCTATTTATTGACCTTTCGCTTATTTATTTTTGCGGAAGTTGAACTGGAGCGAGGGCTGGACCTTGAGGGGAGCCTTATGACCGGCGGGCATAAGCTGAATCTTAGTGCCGCAGGGGTTGAATGCACGAGCTACTGCGGTGAGGTCGGCTGCGCGCTTCTGAGCCATCTGACGTTTGGCAACCTTAGTGCTGGGATCGCCGAGGTATATTATACCGTAACCGATGTAATTACCATCTTTGTCACGCCAAGAGTAGCCGAAGCTGTCGTTGTAACCGAAGAGACATGCACCTTCAGGAACATAAACGATATCGTCTTCCAGAATGGTATTCAGACCATTTTTGGTGATCATTTCTTCAGTGATAATATCACCATCTGAATTCTCTTCACCTACCATGAACGAGTAGTCACCAACGTCGATTTTCGACGCCTTCATTTCACCGGGCATTGTCATTGAGCAACCGGAATACTGGGGTGCGATCTTAACAAAGTTGGGGTTAGAGCAGTCGATTTCAACGTATGCGGGCTGGGGATCTTCGTTATAGTCGATCTGTACGGGAGCACTGTTGGGATCGCTCCAGGGATCTACCATACGGTAGAGACCTGCAGTCTTGGTGCTCTTTTCGATCATTACTTCCCAAGGAATATCCTCAAAGGTAGCCTGACCGCTGCCATCGTTGTAGGTGAAGGTATAACGGGCGGTGATCCAACCGTCGGTGAGTTCGCCTACGCCATTCGATGTCCAGTCGGCATCAGCATCGCCACCGCCAAGACCCTGGATACGGAATGAGATAGTCATATACATTTCGGGTTCATCATCAACGAACGAAACGATAGCTGCATCATAAGTACCGGAACCGTCAACGGGCACGAGTACCTGAAGCTTTTCACCGATACCGGTTTCTACGCCTTCTACCTGACCCATTGCTACAGCGTAAGCGAGTTTGTCGCCCTTAAGAGTCTTGGAGATACCTACGAGACCCTTTGAAGCAGCTTCGCCTACCGATACGGTGAACATAGCAGAAGCAACACCATTTTTGTCAATGTACGAGCCATCGAAAGCGATGTCTACGTTAGCATTGGTGAAACCATCCATCTGGAAGTATTCGTAACCATAGCTGCCCTGGAACAGACCCCACTTGTCAGGATCAGATGTGTCCTGACCAGCGTATGCAAGTGCCAGATAGAAGAGACCGGTTTCTGAATCATAGAACGAAGCACCTTTGAACTGTTCCATAGCTGTAGGTTCGAAGTTGATAGCGTAAGTATAGAGGTCCATTACATACATATCGTATGCACCGCTGTTGATTTGGATCAGCTCTCCATCTTCATAGAGACCCTGGATAGGCACGGTGATTTCACCTGATTCGAGATCAAGATCCATAAAGAAGTCCTGATCAAGGTAGAGGTGCTGAATCCAAAGCTGCACGTCATTGGGATCGTCGATATTGGTACGATAGAAGATAGGCAGACCGGGATCATCACCGTTGAAGAGGAAGTTGAGTGCATAGTCGAATGAACCGGTACCGGTTGCAAACGCCTTCCAGTTGTCGTAAGCTTTGGCAGTTTTGATGGTGAATGAATAAGTGGATTCACCGTAAGGGCCTACCTGTACACCGTCGGCAAACGATAGTGTAACAGTGTAAGTATCTTCCATCAGCTCGGGATCCATCGCAATAACATACTGAGCTGTACCGGCACCCTCGGCGAATGTTACAGATGCGGGGAATGTCAGAGCACCTTCGGGAGCGTCTGTTTCGGCAACGATGCCGTAAGTAGCGGCTGCTGTATTTCCGGAACGAGCGATTGTAACAGAGAAGCTGTCGGCAGTCTTAGACACCTCTAATGCCGCAGAAGCCTCAGCTTCGAAGAATACGCCGCTGGCTGCTGCACCCGGTGTGTAATCGTCGTCGTCAGAGCAGGCCGTGAAGGTGGTAGCCATGCTGACAGCGGCAAGTGCCAGGATTGAATATTTGAAAAACTTCATGATTGTTTATAATGAAAGTATTTGAATATTGCCTCGGGGCGGACAACCGCCCCGGGGCGTTGAGGTGTTTAGTTGGCTACGGGTGAGGGACGTGTACCACATTCGTGGTTATAATTGCCATTCATAGCCTTGTTGGTCTGAACTTCAGCCTGCGGTGTGCAGTAAACCATAGCCCAGTCGGTGGGTTCTACGTAGTAAACTGCTGCTGCAGGCCAGCCACCGCCACGACGGTCGAGAGCTTTCTTCAGACGAAGCATATCGAAGTAAGAGAAGCCTTCGCCCCACAGCTCGATACGACGCTGACGCCATACTTCATCGCGGAATTCAGCTGCATCGGTTGTGGTGAATGTGTATGAAGCGTCACGATAGGTCTTCACGAAATCGCTGAGAGTCTGCATACCGGTTGCAACGCTCTGCATACCTTCGGCTTCGGCCTTGATAAGGTACATTTCTTCAATACGCATCAAGGGAATATCGGAGGCGTTCACATCGTTGTCAACCTTATCCTGATACGGAGCGAATTTAACCTGAACACCGGCAGATGCACCACAATCGGCCACGTATGCCTGCTGTTCTGCTGTGAGGTTGGCTGATTCGCCGGCTTCATCAAGCCACCAGCCTTTACGCACGTCGGTGAAGGAGATGGTATTGTAAAGCTTATCATTGATCCACTTGAAAGCACCTACTGCTGTAGCGTAACCGTAGCTGAACGAGCCCATGTGTGAGGGGAAGTTACAGATACCGGTGGTGACTACACGGTCGGTTTCAGCAACAACGATACCAAGCATCCAGTTGGATGCAAGAGCTGAGTTGAAGCCGGGCTTTGCGGCATCGGTAAGGCTCAGGGGAGCTCCGTTAAATGTAGCGATAGCTTTATCAGCATCGGCCACGGCACCGGCCCAGTCGGTCTTGACGAGTTTGGTGCGAGCACGAAGACCATAAACAGCAGCGAGGTTGAAGAAGCGTTTGGGCTTGCTGCTTACGACACTGGCGGGAGTGACGGGGTTGCCTTCCATGAAAGAGACAGCCTTGTCAAGGTCAGAGAGGATCTGTGTGTACACCTCGGCCACAGTGCTGTTGGCACAGCCGTTCACAGCAGCTTCGTTCTGGTTTTCTTCGGTAATGATGGGCACTGCTTCAGCGTCCTGATTACCATCGAAAGTAAACTGATACGACTGCACCAGATAGAGGTATGCCATAGCGCGGAAGGCGAGTGCCTGCGCTGCATAGAATTTTGACTCGTTGGTTGTAGCGTCTGTAGCTTCGGGATCAATTGCGGGAAGCGCTGTTTCAAGCACAGAGTTACATGCACGGATCAGGTCGTAGTTATAACCCCAGGGGTTGTAACCAAACTGTGAGTTCTGATCGGCATCAGACCACTGCATCGGCGACAGATACCAGTTGTAACCGGTGTTGATCGAGTACATATCCATACCGCGGAGATCCGAGGCAAGGAAAAGTGCGGGATAACCGATGTCCCACTGTTCATCACTGGCTGAGCCGCCGGTGAGGCTGCCGAATGCGGTGAGCATGGCGGGAATACCTGTTACAGAAGCAAGAAGCTTACCGGGGTCGATGCTGGCTACTTCTTCTTTCTGATCAGAAGTGACTGTACTGCCCAGGGGCTCTACGTCAAGGTCGGCACACGCGGTGAGCATGGCGCCTGCGAGCACTGTGGCAATGGTTTTATTGAGATATTTCATTGTGTTCAATCTTTTAAATGTTCAGAACATTGATTAGAAAGAGAGACGTACGCCGCCCGAGAAGCAACGGATGGGTGAGTAGGTATCGTTGCTGGTAGCAGTGAAGCCCTGACGGGGGTCGAGACCTTTACGCTTGCTCCAGAGTGCTACGTTTTCAGCCGAGAAGTAGAAACGTACATTGCTCAGGTAAGCCTTGGCTGTTACCTTTTCTGGCAGGGTGTAGCCGAAGGTGATGTTATTGAGCGAGAGGTAGTTGCTCGATGTGAGGAAGCGGGTGCTCAGGCTGCGGGTGTACTGGTCAACGGTGGACAGACGGGGAACATCTGTATTGGTGTTTTCGGGTGTCCAGGCGTTGAGCAGATCCTTGTGGATGTTATTACCGATGCTGGAAGAATACATACCATGCATAAATGTGGAATATGAGTTGTCGTAGATACGACCACCGAACTGGTAAGCGAACTGTACAGCGAGGTCGAAACCGTAGGCGTTGACCTGAGTACCGAAACCGCCGTAACCCTTAGGCATGATGTTGCCGGTTGACTGACGGTTGTTGGCATTTGCATCTGCCCAGTTGTCGGTCTTAACTTCCTTCTTCTGGTAGGTCATAACTACATCGCCATTCTCATCCTTGACTACCTGACCATATTCCACCAAAGGAATCATAGGAGCTTCGGTGTCGTCAACGGCAGTCCAGTAGAGGGCCTTACCGGTTTCGGGATCTACACCTGCATATTTCACGAGGTACATCTGATACATTGATTCGCCTTCGTGGAAAATACGGCTACCTGTGAGCCAGTCAAGGTTTTTATCAAGAATATCGGGCGACAGCTTGATAACCTTGTTGGAGGGCAGGGTGAGGTTGGCAAAGATGTCCCAGGTTACGTCCTTGGTGTTGATGGGACGGTAGTTGAGATCGATTTCAGCACCATAGTTACGCATAGAACCGATGTTAGAGGGAATCGAGCTGTAACCGAGCGAGGGAGATACGGGGAGGTTGAAGAGCATATCGGATACCTGACGCTGATAGTATTCAACGGTACCGTAGAGCATGCCTTTGAAGAACGAGAAGTCGAAACCTACGTTGAGGTTGTTAGAGGTTTCCCAGGTGATGTCGGGGTTACCTTTATAAGCCAGAGTTGCATCGTTGAACACACCGTCAGAACCGGTCATGGTGTACTGGTCGAGGTATGCGTAGTAGTTGCCGATGTTATCGTTACCGTTCTGACCGAACGAGAATTTGAACTTGAGCTGATCTACGTTGGTGAATTCTTCCATGAATTTTTCCTTGGCGATATCCCATGCCACAGAAGCAGACCAGAAGTTGCCCCAGCGGTGTTTGGGATGGAAGCGTGAAGAAGCGTCACGACGGAATGAACCCATGAAGAAGTAGCGGTCGTCATAGTTATATTTCAGACGGCCGAAGAAACCGCGGGTTACGTAACCGGTACCTGCACCTGAACCAAGACGCTGATCGATAGTGTTGCTCACAGCCCAGTTGAAGGGATTGTAGAGGTTGTTACCCTGAGCTGTAACGCTTTCGTCCCAGCGGTCGAATGATTCGTAACCGATCATAAGGCCGGCGTTGTGTACGCCTGCAAAAGTGCGCTGATATTCGGCGAGAGCCTGAATATTAAGGGTGCGGATGCGGCTCTGAGCCTGAACAGCCTGACCGCCGAAGCTTGCCATCTGACCATAGAGGCCGTTGGCAATGTAGTGGTTGCGGGTATTGTCGATGAAGTAACCGATGTTACCGTTGATTGTAAGACCTTCGATGGGGGTAAGCAGAGCATACCATTTGCCGTCGAAGATATCCATCAGGCTTTCGTCAAGGTCATAGTGGAGCTGACCGGCGGGGTTTGACATCGACATTACGTTGCGGACACCGGCGTCACCACCGTTTACCTTGGCGTTACCGAGACCAAACTGGCTGTCACCGTAGTCGTAAACGGGGTTGTTATAATTTTCGTTCCAAAGGATGTTACCGTTCTTGTCGCGGGCGTACATCGGGAATACAGGTGCCATGGTGTTGGCCATCATGAAGGCGTTACCGGTAGAACCTGATGAAGTCTGATCGCCGGGATAACCGGAGTTAACGTAGGTATAGCTGATGTTAGTACCGACCTTCAACCAGGGTTTAGCCTGATAATCAACGGCAGCACGGGTCGAAAGACGTTTGTAGTGTGAACCGGTGATGATACCTTCGTCGCCCAGGTAGCTACCACCCAGGTAGTAGGTAAACTTATCGGTACCACCATTGATGCTTACATTGTATTCCTGACGCAGGCCGTTGGTGAGCTGCTGACCCCAGTCGTCGCCCAGGTAGTAGTAACCGGCGCGTTCGTTGTAGTAACCGGGAGTAGCGTAGGGGTTGAATTTGCCGTCGGTGCCGATGATAGCCTGGCCTGCGGGAGCTGTCCAGGTCTGATAGCCGAGCGAGGGCCAGATCTGGTTGATACCATACTGATAATTAGAGAGGCCTTCAGTTGAAACGCCACCCATAAGGGCTGTCATATAGTGGCCTTGATATACTTGTTCGAGGTACTGGCGGGGATCGGTAACCACGTCGTAGTTGGGCAGAGCGCGAGAGTTGCCACCCCAGCGGGCATCAACTGTGATTTTTGCTGTGCCTTCCTTACCATGTTTGGTGGTGATAAGGATCACACCGTTGGCACCACGGGCACCATAAAGGGCTGCTGAAGCTGCGTCCTTGAGCACAGTCATCGACTCGATATCGGTGGAGGGTATACCTGCAATATCGCCGGCATAGGGGACACCGTCCACCACATAAAGAGGAGCAGTAGAAGCGTTGATCGAACCTACACCACGGATGAGCACGGTGGGAGCACTACCGGGCTGACCGTTTGAGCTCTGAGTCATCACACCTGAAACACGACCACTCAGGGCTGAGGTAACAGTGGTAACAAGAGCATCTTCAAGCTGGTCTGCCTTCACGACAGAAGCCGAACCGGTGTACTCTGATTTTTTAACAGTGCCGTATGCCACAGCGATCACTTCATCGAGGGCATTAGCGGCGGGGCGGAGCTTAATCACAAGCACGCTACCGGAAATGTTGACTGTCTGAGGCTCATAACCCACGTAAGAAACGTTGAGGGTCTTAACAGATGTAGGCACAGTGATCGAGAATGCGCCATCGAAATCGGTGGCCACACCCAGATTAGCGTTACCTGCTGTCACAGACGCGCCGATGAGCGGCTCGTCGTTAGTGGCATCAAGTACGGTACCTGTTACCGTGCGCGTCTGAGCCGACGCACAGAGGGTCATAGTAAGTACTGCCACAAGTAAAAGAAACAGCTTTTTCATACTAAGAATTAGTTATACATAGAGTAAATAAAGTGATATAATTTACGGCTTAAGCGGCTCTGCAGACAGGGTGTCCGAGAGCAAATTTTTGCAAAGGTAAACACTTTTACCGAATATTCAGCAATTTTTTGCTACATTTTTTCGATTTTAACATTTGCACACGTCTAACATCACGCCAAAATCGCGATACAAAGCACACAAAATCGCCGTTAATTCGCTCATTTTGCTATTATATAATGTGATAAGGCATTCCCAGCGGGTGTAGACGCGCGCCGACAGACAGGCCACTACGTGTTAAAAAAATAATACGGTAGCCCCTGCTCGTTCCAAAAAAAATTACTACCTTTGCTTTTGTCTTTCTCACAGACAATACACATTATTATATTTATACATTAATATATAATATAGAATTACAATATTATGGCAAACTGGTTTGAATGTAAGATTCGCTACGATAAATTGCAGGAAAACGGCACTTCGAAGAAGGTGACCGAGCCCTACCTGGTTGACGCACTGAGCTTCACCGAAGCCGAAGCACGCATCACCGAGGAACAACGCCCCTTTATCAGCGGCGAATTTGAAGTAGCGGCGGTTAAACGTTGCAAAATCGCTGAAATCGCTTTCAACGAAGACGGCGACCGATGGTTTCTGGTAAAAGTGGGTTTCATCACCGTCGACGAAAAATCCGGCGTGGAAAAACGCTCCGTATCTCAAATCCTGGTGCAATGCACCGGCTTCAAGAGCGCTTACGACAACTTCCTGAAACACATGGAAGGCACTCTGGCCGACTATGACATCGTGTCAATCAGCGAAACGCCCATTATGGACGTTTACCGCATGAAAGTGGCTGAATAATGGCTGCGGTGGCAGATACGATCCGCTCGCTTCACGCCTCGCTCCCGGCGGGGGTGGAGCTTGTGGCGGTATCTAAGTTTCATCCCGTAGAGGCCTTGCGCGAGGCTTACGGAGCCGGGCAACGCATTTTTGGCGAAAGCCGCGTGCAGGAGCTTCTTGAAAAGGTGCCGCAGATGCCGGGGGATGTGCGCTGGCACTTCATCGGCCACTTGCAGACAAATAAAGTGCGACACCTGATTGGCATCACCGCTATGATTGAAAGTGTGGATTCGCTGCGTCTGCTCGACCTTATCGACCGACTGAGCGCCGAAGCCGGGGTAACCACGAATGTGCTGCTCCAGGTGCACGTGGCCGCCGAGGACACCAAATTCGGATTCCTCCCCGAGGAAATCATCGAATTTTTCCACAACCGGCGATACCAAAACCTCAAAGCCACCCGAATACGCGGCCTGATGGGTATGGCCACCAACACCGACGATATGAATCGTGTGCGTTCCGATTTCCGATCCATCGCATCGCTGATGCACGAAATAAAAGGCACCTGCACGGATTTGAACGACTTCGACACCGTGTCGATGGGAATGAGCGACGATTACCCCGTCGCTATCGAAGAAGGCGCGACACTGGTGCGAATCGGTTCGGCCATCTTCGGCGCGCGAAATTATAACTGATTACTACCGAGCCGCGACAGGTGTCAATCCTGCCACGGCTCGTTTTACGAGGTGATTTTACAACCCGATATGCTTTTTTTTGTTATATAAATGCGCAATGTGCAAAAAAAGTGCTAAATTTGCGACAAATTTACTAACCCCCTACCCCACGCATATCCCCATAACCCCCACATACAAACACAAACCCTTATGAGTCAAGCAACAACGCAAAAGCGAAATTACACGCTCCCCATAGCGATAATGTTCGCACTTTTCTTTATGATTGCCTTCGTAACCGGTTATCAGAACCCCCTGGGCGAGGTAATCCGCAAAATGACCGGCGAAAACGCAGTGCTCTCGCAGCTCGGCACGTTGGCAAACTTTATCGCATACGCCTTCATGGGCTATCCTGCCGGTAAACTCCTGGAACGCAAAGGCTACCGTATGACCGCCCTCTGGGCCGTGACCATCGGTTTCATCGGCGTGGCCATCACTTATCTGAGCGGTACAATCGCCGATAATACTCACGCCGTGATCGTTTACCTCATAGGTGCGTTTGTTGCAGGCTTCTCGATGTGTATGCTCAACACCGTGGTCAACCCCATGCTCAACTCGCTTGGTAAAGACCAGAAACAGGGCAACCAGCTGGTGCAGTTTGGCGGCTCGTGCAACTCCCTGGGTGCTACCCTCGCCCCTGTGATCGTGGGCGGCCTGATCGGTGGCAGCGCCAACACCATCGCTTCGGCCAACTCGGTGTTCTATATGGCAATGGCTATCTTCGCGCTGGCCTTCGTGATCCTCTACTTCTCGAATCTCCCCGAAGCCGAGGGTTTCGGCACAAAGCAGCACGCCAAGGAAAATATAAAGGTGAGCGGTGCGCTCAAATACTCCAACTTCCGTTTCGGTCTGCTCGCTATCTTCTGCTATGTAGGCATCGAGGTGGGTGTGGCCAACTGGACCATGCAGTATCTCACTAACTCTGAAGTAGTTGCCTCACACAATGATATGAGCGTATTCAGCGCCGCCGCCATCGCCGGCACCGTGGTGGGTATCTACTGGCTGCTGATGCTCGTGGGACGTCTGCTTGGCGGCCTTGTGGGTGGTAAAGTAAGCTCGAAAACTATGCTCGCCTTCACCAGCGGCGTGGCCGTGGTGCTCCTGATCTTGGGTATCTATCTGCCCGAGACCTCGCTGAGCTTCATCGGCTTCGACTCCAATCACATGCTCTTCGCTCCCGTTCAGATTCCTATGAACGCTATCCTGTTCATTGCCTGCGGTCTGTGCACCTCAGTGATGTGGGGCGCTATCTTTAACCTCTCGGTGCAGGGTCTGGGCAAATACACCGCTCTGGCATCCGGCCTGTTTATGGTAATGGTGTGCGGCGGCGGTATCCTGCCCACTATCCAGGGCTTCCTGGCCAACGGCTCTATGCTCGGCTCGTTCTGGCTGCCCGTGGCTCTCACAGCCTACCTCTTTATCTACGCCCTGTGGCTCGGAACCCCCGACACCCGCGAACCCCAACAAAAAGAAATGCTTGAAGAAGACGGTCAACCGGCCGAACTCTAAAATAAATTCTTAACCTACCTACACATTCAAATGGATCTAAAAGTGATGAAGCGCGCGGCCGACAATATCCGCGTACTGACCGCCGCAATGGTGGAAAAAGCAAAATCAGGCCACCCGGGCGGCGCCATGGGTGCGGCAGACTTTGCCAACGTCCTCTACTCGCAATTTCTGGTCACAGACCCGGATGACCCCACATGGATCGCCCGCGATCGCTTCTTCCTTGATCCCGGTCACATGTCGCCGATGCTCTATGCTGTGCTCGCTCTCACAGGCAAATACACAATGGATGAGCTGCGACAGCTGCGACAGTGGGGCAGCGTCACCCCGGGACATCCGGAGGTTGACCCCCGCCGCGGTATCGAGAACACCTCGGGTCCCCTGGGCCAGGGTCACACCATGGCCGTAGGTGCCGCGATTGCCGAGCGTTTCCTCGTGGCCCGCTTCGGCGATACACTGGCTCACAAGACTTACGCTTTTATTTCTGACGGTGGTATCCAGGAGGAAATTTCGCAAGGCGCAGGTCGCGTCGCCGGTCATCTGGGATTGAACAACCTAATAATGTTCTATGATTGCAACGGCATCCAGCTATCGACCACCGTTACCGAGGTGGACGAGGAGGATTACGCCGCCAAATATCGCGCATGGGGCTGGAAGGTAATTGAAATCGACGGCAACGATGCCGTGCAGATTCACGATGCCCTTGTGGAAGCTAACGCCGAAACAGCCCGCCCCACCCTGATTATCGGTCGCACCGTGATGGGTAAAGGCGCAGTGGCAGCCGATGGGTCGTCCAAGGAAAACCTCTGCTCCACACACGGTCAGCCCCTGAGCAAAGCCGGCGTAGACGTTGCAGCCACAATCACCGGACTGGGTGGCAATCCCGACGATCCCTTCACCATTTTTGAGGAAGCACGCCAGCTTTACGCACAGCGCGAAGCCGAGTTGCGCACCATCGTGGCCGCACGACGCAAAGCGCATCGCCAGTGGGCCGATGCACACCCCGATCAAGCACGCCTGCTCGAAAGCTGGATTGCCGGCCGGATCCCCGACATCGACTATGCTTCGATCCCCCTGCGCACCAACGCCGCCACCCGCACTGCATCATACGACTTCCTGGCCTACCTCTCCACCCACATCGGCAACCTCATTGTGAGCAGTGCCGACCTGGCCAATAGCGACAAAACCGACGGCTTCCTCAAAGGTAGCCACGCAATAGTGAAAGGCGACTTTACCGGTGGCTTTATCCACGCCGGAGTGAGCGAGCTCACCATGGCTTCGATAATGAACGGCATAGCCCTGCACGGCGGCCTGATGGCTGCCTGCGGCACATTCTTTGTGTTCAGCGACTATATGAAACCCGCTGTGCGTATGTCGGCCCTGATGGAGCTGCCTGTGAAATATGTATGGAGCCACGACTCGTTCCGCGTGGGCGAAGACGGACCCACTCACGAACCCATAGAACAGGAAGCCCAGCTGCGCCTGCTTGAGGAGATCCGCAACTTCAGCGGACGTCCCTCGTTGCTGGCCATGCGACCCGCCGACTCGGCCGAATGCCTCGTATGCTGGGATATGGCTATGCACAACGATGCGACCCCCTCGGCTCTGGTACTCTCGCGCCAGGATCTGCACGACCTGCCCAGCGCGTCCGGCGATCGCCGCGCCGATGCCGAACAAGCCCGTCGCGGCGGCTATGCCGTAATCGCTCCCGAACGGGCCGATGTGGTGCTCGTGGCCAATGGTTCTGAAGTGAGCCTGCTGTGCACCGTGGCTCAAATGCTTGAGGCAGACGGTATTGCAGCCCGAGTGGTATCCGTGCCGTCAATCGGCCTTTACAACGAGCAGAGTCCCCGCTATCGTGCCGAGGTAATCCCTGCCGGAGTGCCCCACTTTGGCCTCACCGCCGGTCTTCCCTCGACACTTCGAGCCATCCGCGGCTTCGATGGCGAGGTGTTCGGCTTGAGCCGATTCGGTGCATCAGCCCCCTTCGCGGTGCTTGACGAAAAGTTTGGCTTCACTCCCGAGAACATCCATCGTCGCGTGCTCGAAATTCTGGGTAGGTAAGATCAAAAAAGAGTCCACGAAAGTGTTAAATTTAACATTTCAATCCATCCAAAGAGTTAAAAATGGGCTGTAATGTAAAATTTATTGACACCTACCAAACTTTTTTAAACTCTTTTTAGTTACAATTCAAGAAAATGTCGTAACTTTACCGCGCAAAACTTATGTGGTCAGGTTTTCCCATTTTCATCACGAAAACGAATTAAAACAAACATTCAATTATATAAATTAACTGTAACTCCTATGAAGAAGATTACACTCATCGCTGCCGTATGCGCTCTGTTCATGGGCCAGGCCGCTAAAGCACAGGAAGTCCAGTACGTAGAAGACGCAACTCAGGGTTACGTCATCAATTCGTTCGGCGACAACTGGTTTATCACCGCTCAGGGTGGTGCTAACGTTTCTTTCTCTCACTACGACAAAGCTCGTGACCTGAAAGACCGCTTCGCTCCCAATGCCAACCTCTACATCGGTAAATGGTTCACTCCCGTTTGGGGTGCCCGTATCGGCGTTGACTACCTGGTAAACAAAGGTATGACCAACCCCGGCTACCTCGGCGCTCTCCGCAACGAACACCTCACTGACGGTTACGTAAAATCTAACATTGCACACGTAGGTCCCGCTGCCGACCTCATGGCTAACCTCACCAACCTCTTCTGCGGTTACCACCCCGGTCGCGTTTACAACCTCACTCTTTACGCTGGTGCCGGTGGCTACTGGACCATGGCTAAGGAATACAACGCCAAGGGCGAAAGCGAAGGTTACAAGAACGCTCACGACAACGTACTCACCGTTCGTGCCGGTCTTATCAACTCGTTCAACGTTAGCAAGCAGGTTCAGATCTCTCTTGACCTCCGCGCCAGCGCTTACGACGGCCACAAAGAAAAAGTAAGCAACAACAACCGCACCTTCCTCGACGTTCAGGCTTACCTCGGTCTTACATACCTGTTCAACGACCGTGAATGGCACCGTCCCATGGTTCCCGTTTGCCCCGAACCCGAAAACTGCGACGCTCTCCGCGCTCGTCTCGCTGCTGCCGATGCTCGCATCGCCGACCTCGAAGCTCAGCTC
>CAZHDH010000068.1:0-9850 GCA_964531245.1 uncultured Bacteroides sp.
GAAAAGAAAGCTGATTATCAGATGCTTTATTATCAGTTTATTAAATTTGCATTTGGACTACCTTACGCTGATGAAGAACTTGATTCAATGACTTTGTTTATTGATGAGATTCCCTTGCGTCAAAGTGAGCGTGATGAGTTTCTTTTACATATTAGAGGTATGGCAAATGATCCTGTTCTTAAAAGCAAGGGGCTTAGAATTGCAGATGACGGAATAGTGGAAGTAAATTCAAAGCAGCATCTTCCACTTCAGTTTATGGATGTGATACTTGGTGCAATTTGTTTTAAATTGAATGAGAAAGATAAACTGAAAGCGGAAGGCGAAAATAAGATTGGCAAAAGGACATTGGTAAAGTTGAAGCTATATAAGCATATCAACGCGAGAATCAGAGAGATATATCCTAACTTCAATATTGGTGTTACTACGCCGATACGTGTACCCGCGGACAGCTGGACTCAGGTGTATCGGCACTGGAGTTTCATCCCCAAATACCATACCAGAGATACGTCACGAACCAAAAGGGCAAAAAAATAACCCGCGCAACCTACACTTGTGAGCTACGCACTTGTCACGTAGCCGTTCAGTTACGAAGGGTATTTTCAGATGCAAATTTAATAATAATTTCGCATCCTACAAAATTATAACGAAGAAAAGTACGTTAAAGTTTATCACGAGCATAATTACTAGCATAAGGCTATGATGGATTTCTATCATTCCATATTCAAATCGAGGCAGAAGGCGGAAATAAATCGTAACGTAATAATGATAATTAACACTCTTAATCGCTGAAAATCGGAGAATCATTATCGTCTTTGTACCCATAAACGAAGAAGAACATTGAAATATCAAGGTATATAAAAAGGCATACCGAGATAGACAAAGATATAAGACGTTAAATTCCAATGGCTTACCGCTGGGTTACGCAACCCCAACCGGATCACATTAGGGTTTATCAAACCTAAACAAACCTCTGAAATCTACTGACTTTCAGAGGGGTTCTTTGCCCGCAGTATTTGTCCGATGCAAAATATTGAAATTGCCCGCGGCCAAAAGTAACTTATAGGGTCACTTCAGTTGTCGGTCTTAACCTCTTTAATTTTCAGAATTACCGGACGTATAATATCTGCAGTGGCCGTACAGATCTTTTATAAACATATTTTAACTAACTATGGTGCCGGGGATTTAGCGCTATATCGTAACTTTGCACTCTGAAATTATAGTCCGCCGATAAATGCGCCGTCTCTTCATTCTGTTGACATTTATTTCGTTATTGGTGGCTCCGGCTGCCTGTGCCATTTCTTTCAACCTCGATTCAATTGCCGAGTGGGGAAAGTTTCCGCGTTTTTGTATAAATACTTACCGTTGGGGCGACCGTTTTTTCAATACTTACGATAGCTTGTATGTGATGGGCACCGGCACTAAATTCAATGTCAAGGCCACGCAGGATTCGTATATTGATTATTACCGCTTTATACTTAAGGATGGCACCTCGGTGTTTATGCAGTCTGACCCGTCGACATCGGTGGGTGTGCACCTCACATATTTAGCTGTATCGGTGGGATACGACATCAATGTGAGTCACCTGCTTGGCTTTGCGAGCCAGGCCCGAAGCCGTTATAATTTCGGGTTTAACTGTGCGTTGCTGGGTGTGGAGTTTTATATGGAAAACAATGACATCGGTACGCACATCAAGCGTTTCGGCGACCTTCATCATCTGAAACTTCCATTCGAGGGTATTAAGAGCAACGGCTGGGGGCTTGATTTATATTATTTCTTCAATAACAAGCGATATTCACAAGCTGCAGCGTTCAGTTTCAGTAAATTACAAAAACGGTCGCAGGGGTCGTTCTATGCAGGCCTGAGCATATTCAACCAAGCATACGATTTCGATTTCAATCAGCTTCAGAGCTCGCTTCAGGAGCAGCTGCCCGAGGAGTGGATCGACCGCCACTATCGCACGAATACCCGAAATTATGGCTTTCGGTTTGGCTACGGGTACAATCTGGTATTGCCTCACAACTGGACTATCGCCGCGGCTATCTCGCCTACTATCGGCTTTAAAAAGGGGTTTGTAAATTCGCAGACCGAGGGTTGGGATTTTATGTTCTATAACCGTCTGCGCGGGTCGGTGGTGTGGAACCACGGCCCGTGGTTTATCGGGGGCGTACTCAGCTCGAATATGGCGATTGTGAGCGATAAACGAACCACCTTCCTGGGCACCGAAATATCGGCCTCGGGCGCCGTGGGTTATCGCTTCAACCTTTGGTAATCACTCGGCCGGCGCGAGTGCTACCTTATGGCGATGAATCTTGAAGCCCAGGCGTATCACCACCAGGGCCATCATGGGCGTGAGGTAATTAAAGAAACAATAAGGCAGGTAGGTGAAGGTGCTCACACCTAACACCGATGCTTGTGTGACACCGCACGAACTCCAGGGAATGATGGGCGAGGTGGCCGATACGGAATCCTCCAGCGTGCGGCTCAGCAGGCGTGATTCCAGCCTGTGACGGCGGTAGTGGTTGCGGTACATATTACCACATAGCATAATTGACAGATATTGGTCGGCGGTACAGGCGTTGAGCGTGAAACCGGTGGCTACGGTTGCGCCGACGATGGATGTGGGTTTGTGCAGGCTGCTGATCATGCGCGTGGTGAGCGATTCCAGCATACCGGTGCCTATCATCAGCGAGCCGAAAGTCATGGCGCTCAGCACCAGGAACACCACCGGCAAGATACCCAGCATACCGCCCGTGCCGCATAGTTCGTCAACCGTTGCATTGCCGGAATGTGGCTCAAAACCGCTCCAAAGGGCCGAAAGAAGGTCAACGAATCCTGCGCCGGCCTGCGGTTGCAGCACAAATATACCCACAGCGCCCATCAGCGCGCTCGCGGCAAGCACCACCAGGGTATTTACGCGCAGGGCGATGAGCAGCAGCGTGGCCGCCGGAATCACAAGCGTCCAGGGGCTGAGTACAAAAATATCGCTGAGTCCTGCCATCATCGTGCCGCTCTCGCCTATGGGTTGGCCGGGAGCCGACAGCCCGCGAATCCCGAAGGCTATCATAGCAATGAGCATTGCGGGCACAGTGGTGACGGTCATAAACCTTATGTGAGTGAAGAGGTCCACGCCACACGTGGCCGAGGCAATCACGGTGGTGTCGCTCAGCGGTGATACCTTGTCGCCGAAATAATCGCCTGAGATAATAGCGCCGGCTGTCCATCCGGGGTGGAAGCCCAGAACCTCGCCTATGCCAATAAAGGCCACGCCCAGGGTGGCAATTGTGCTCCACGAGCTGCCCGTGAGCACCGACACTACGGCACACACACCGCAGGCAATCACCAGAAACCATTGCGGATCAAGTAATTGCAACCCATAATGGATAAGCGTGGGCACAACGCCGCTCATCATCCATGTGGTGGCCAGCATAGCAATGAGCAGTAGCATCGGAATAGCCGGAAGGATCTGCGAGGCACTGCGGCGCAGGCCCGTGAGCAGCGCGCGTCGTCGCAAAATCCCGGTCATGGGACCAAGGCCCAGAGCCAATGCTCCGGATCCCAGCAGCGCGTATGGCGCATAATCAGCTATCGCCATCGGTCCGGCGATAATCATAATCAGGGCAAACGAGATAAAGAGAGTAACGACAGGTATGGCTGAGAGCTGCCATGACGGCTCGCGACGGCCGTTCACAAATTGTTTCAGATAATTAGTCACCTTAGAAAAATGTCCAATCGGAATATATACGATATTATATTGCAAAGGTACGAATAAATTGATACTTACACAACCCTTCCGACCTGATGCAATGATTTTTAAGTAATATTTTGCTCTGTTTTGAAAAAATGCTGAACCTTTTATCTTCGGGTGTGTTATAATCAAAAGTGACAATCTGTTATTGTCCTGCTGTTATGCTAATACAAAACATAAAATACATAAGAAAATGAAAAAGACAATTCTGACCGGGCTCGCCGCTGTGGCTGCCCTTGCTTTCACCGCTTGCAACTCTGCTGAAAAACAGCCCTCCCAGGCTCAGGTCAAGGGCGACAACGATAAGGAAGTGCTCTACTCTGGCATTCTCCCCGCTGCCGATGCCATTGCAAACCTTTACACCGTTGTGCTTGATTACGATGGCGACAAGAATTATACCGAAGGCGATTACACTATGGTGCTTCAATCGCTCACTTCCGATTCTACCGACGTGTCCGGCCTGAAACAGGCTGCTGTAGGTTACGTAACCGGCGACTTCAAAAAAGCCACCAAGGAGGTTAACGGCAAAACTGTGGAATACGTCAAACTCACACCCGAAGATTACCTCGGAGCTTCCGGTGTCACACCCTTCTATTTCGTAGTGAACGAAGACGGTTCGCTTACTATGACCGCTGAAGACCTTGAGGTTACCCCCTCGCCCCTCAATTACACCCTTTCAGTGCGCAGCATCGTGGAATAATAGCTCAAAATATAAAAAAAGCCATAGACGACTTCAAACTCGCCTATGGCTTTTTTTAATCTCCGGAACCGGTGTTGCCCGGTTTAGAGGGTCGGGGTTTGCGCTTGCCGTACCAGCGGCGTTTTTTGCGTGGCTTCTGTTCGCTGGATTGTTCAGCAACAGTCTCCTGTGCAGCGGGCGCAGCAACCTTGGTTTCCGAAGTAGCGTCATCGGCACCCTTAGGCTTCCGGGCCTTGGGACGGCCGTTTGATTTGCGTGACTGTCGGCGTGGCTTCTCGGCAGTGTCCTTGGGTTTACTTTTCTGAATATCCTCGGGAATGTCGCCTTTGCGCACTGCATAACCCAGAAAATCCTCGATAGCTCGGAATTTGCGGCGGTCGCGATCGCCCACCAGAGTCACAGCGCTCCCACCGGCACCGGCGCGGGCCGTTCGGCCTATGCGGTGCACATAATCCTCGGCGTCGTGGGGCACGTCGTAGTTGACAACCAAAGCTATGTCGTCAATGTCAATGCCACGCGCCACAATGTCGGTAGCCACCAGCACGTCGATGTGACCGTTGCGGAATCCGTGCATCACCTCGTCGCGTTCCTTCTGCCCAAGGTCTGAGTGCATCGCGCCCACCTTGATGTGAGCGCCACGAAGTTCGCGGGCAAGTTCCTTGACCTTGAGTTTCGATGCGGCGAAAACAATCACGCGGGTGGAGCTGATCAGGCCGAACAGATGGCGCAGCAGGGGCGTTTTGGATGTCTCGTGGCACAGATATGCCGATTGGTCAATCTTCTCGGTAGGGCGCGATACGGCGATTTTGATTTCGGCCGGGTCGCGCAGCACGGTGCGGGCCAGTTTCTGAATCTTGGGGGGCATCGTGGCCGAGAACATAAACGTCTTGCGCTCCTGCGGCAGGCGTGTGGCAATCTGCATAATGTCGTCATAGAAACCCATGTCGAGCATACGGTCGGCTTCGTCGAGGATAAAGAATTCTACCTCGCTGAGGTCTACATATCCCATCTGCAAATGTGCCAAAAGGCGACCGGGGGTAGCGATAATCACCTCTGCGCCGGTCTTCAGGGCGCGTTGCTGTTGGGCGAATCCCACGCCGTCGGTGCCGCCGTATATTGCCAGCGAACTGATAGGCAGGAAGTAAGAGAAACCATCCATCTGGGCATCAATCTGCATAGCCAGCTCGCGGGTAGGCGTCATCACTATACACTTCACCTTATCGGAGGCCTCGCGTTTGCCAAGCTCGTTGATCACGGGCAGCAGGAAAGCGGCGGTTTTGCCGGTACCGGTCTGCGCTACGGCTATGAGGTCGCGGCCGCTCAGGGCCACGGGTATTGCCTGCTCCTGGATAGGGGTGCAGGTGCTGAAATTCATATCGTAGAGCGCATCGAGCACATCGTCGGTCAGGTCGAGTTCTTCAAATGTCATTGTTCGTCGTCCTGTTTTCCGGCAAATTCCATAAGGAACGCCTTGATGAAGCCGTCGATGTCGCCGTCCATTACGCCGTTGACATCCGAGGTCTGATAGCCGGTGCGGTGATCCTTGACGCGGCGGTCGTCAAACACGTATGAGCGTATCTGCGAGCCCCATTCGATTTTCATTTTGCCGGCTTCAATCTTGGCCTGCTCAGCCATGCGGTGCTGCAATTCTTTCTCATAGAGGATAGAACGCAGGTGGCGCAGGGCATTTTCTTTATTCTTGGGCTGGTCGCGGGTTTCGGTGTTTTCGATCAGTATTTCTTCCTTTTCACCGGTGTAGGGGTCGGTGAACTGGTAGCGCAGGCGCACGCCCGATTCCACCTTATTCACATTCTGACCGCCTGCGCCACCTGAGCGGAAGGTGTCCCACGAAATGAGCGCCGGTTCCACTTTCACCTCGATGGTGTCGTCGACAAGCGGAGTCACGAATACCGAGGCAAACGATGTCATACGTTTACCCTGAGCGTTATAGGTCGACACGCTCACCAGGCGATGCACGCCGTTCTCGCTCTTAAGGTAGCCGTAGGCAAAGTCGCCCTCGACGTTTATGGTACACGATTTGATACCGGCTTCGTCGCCTTCGAGCAGGTTGGAAATCGAGGTCTTGTAGCCGCGACGTTCACACCAGCGCAGATACATTCGCATAAGCATCGATGCCCAGTCCTGAGCCTCGGTGCCGCCGGCGCCGGAGTTGATTTTGAGCACCACGCCCATCTTATCCTCCTCGCGACGCAGCATATTGCGCAACTCCAGGGCCTCGATTTTTTCGATAGCCAGAGCATACAGGCGGTCAACTTCATCTTCCTCTACAATGCCTTCTTTTACAAATTCAAAGGCTACGGAGAGTTCCTCTACGGCATCTTCAATTTCCTTGTAACCATCGATCCAGGCTTGCAGATCTTTGATTTTTTTCATTTGTTTCTGGGCCTCGGCGGGGTGTTCCCAGAAATCGGGCACGTGTGTGCGTAATTCTTCTTCTTCGACTTCTATTTTCTTGCTGTCGATGTCAAAGATACCTCCTCAGCGCCAGCTTGCGCTCAAAGGTCTCTTTTAATTGCTCTTGTGTGATCATTAGAGTCTTTGGGTTTTAAATCGGGATGATTATTTATTCTTGAAAATGGCCTTGACCACCGGCGGGGCCAGATAAATGGCCACCACGATGCCCGCGAGGTCGGCCAGGAAATCAAGCCGATCCCACGGGCGTCCGATGGGCAAAAGTCCCTGCACCAGCTCGTCCACAGCGCCGCAGGTTATCGCGATCATACCCACACGCTCCAGGAGCTTGCGGGTGATTTCAATACCGCTGCGCCGGTTGTCGAAAATAAGTGCTCCGGTGAAGCCGCCGAACATCACGGCGTGAATCAGTTTGTCGAAATGCGGAAACTTGGGCAGATCGTCGGGCTGAAAGCTCCCCGGCAGCCACGTGGCATATATTATCACACACGCCACAATCAGGCTGGGCCAGTATTTTCTGATAAACTGTGACAATGGCAGGGTGGGGCGGGTTTAAAATTCGCAGTTGTTGGGAGTGCGCGGGAAGGGTATCACGTCGCGGATGTTCGACATACCGGTGCAGAAGAGCAGCAGGCGTTCGAAGCCCAGGCCAAAGCCCGAGTGGGGCACAGTACCAAAGCGGCGTGTGTCCAGATACCACACCATATCCTTCATGGGGATGTTAAGCTCCTGGATGCGGGTGAGCAGCTTGTCGTAGTCGGCCTCGCGTTCCGAGCCGCCAATGATTTCGCCGATCTGCGGGAAGAGTACGTCCATGGCGCGCACTGTGCGGCCATCTTCGTTCTGCTTCATATAGAAAGCCTTGATATCCTTGGGATAATCGGTGAGGATAACGGGCTTCTTGAAGTGTTTCTCTACCAGATAGCGTTCGTGCTCGCTCTGCAGGTCCATACCCCACGACACGGGGAAGTCGAATTTGTGACCGCTCTTTTCCAGAATCTCGATGCCCTCGGTGTAGGTCAGGCGCACGAAATCGTTGTGGAGCACAAATTCAAGACGTTCGATCAGATCCTTGTCGAAGTGTTCCGACAGGAATTCGATGTCGTCGCGGCAGTGGTCAAGCACATACCGGATGCAATATTTCACAAATTCCTCGGCCAGATCCATATTGTCCTGGATGTCATAGAACGCCATTTCAGGCTCGATCATCCAGAATTCCGAGAGGTGACGCTGGGTGTTTGAGTTTTCGGCGCGGAATGTGGGACCGAAGGTATAGATTTCGCCGATAGCGGTAGCGCCAAGTTCGCCTTCGAGCTGGCCGGAAACGGTCAGGGCGGTCGACTTGCCGAAGAAGTCCTGCGAATAGTCAACCTCGCCGTCCTCGGTGCGGGGCACATTGTTCAGGGGCAGCGTTGTCACCTGGAACATAGCGCCGGCACCCTCGCAGTCGCTTGCGGTGATGAGCGGGGTGTGCAGATAGAAGAAGCCCTTTTCCTGGAAGAAGCGGTGGATGGCGTATGCCAGGGTTGAGCGCACGCGCAGGATAGCTCCGAAGGTATTGGTGCGCGGACGCAGGTGGGCGATCTCGCGAAGGAACTCCAGCGAGTGGCCTTTTTTCTGCAGGGGATAAGCTTCGGGATCGGCTGTGCCGTACACCTCCAGGGTGTCGGCCTGCACTTCGCAGCTCTGTCCCTTACCCATTGATTCCACGAGCTTGCCGGTGACGTGGATCGACGCGCCGGTGGTCACGGGTTTGAGGTCGTCGTCGGTAAATTTATTCATATCGAATACGATCTGCAGGTTCTTGATGGTGGAGCCGTCGTTGAGCGCCACAAACTGCACATATTTATTACCGCGACGGGTGCGCACCCATCCTTTGACATCTACTTCGGTGCCGATAGCCTCAGGAGTGGTGAGCAGCTTGGATATTTTGGTACGTTTCATAATTGACGTATTGTGTGTTTTTTAGAGATTTTGCTTACTCGAACGCGCCCATTTTGAGCAGGTTCACTTCCTCTTGTGTCAGATAGCGCCAGCGTCCGCGGGGCAGATTCTTTTTGGTGAGGCCGGCAAAGTACACGCGGTCCAGCTTGGTGATGTGATAGCCCAGATGCTCAAAGATACGGCGTACGATGCGGTTGCGGCCCGAATGAATCTCGATGCCGGCCTGATTGCGGTCGGTATCGGTTACGTATGAGATAGCGTCGGCGTGGATGGGGCCGTCTTCAAGCTCTATGCCGTCGGCTATGCGCTGCATGTCTTCCTCGCTGATGTCGCGGTCGGTCCACACGTGATAGATCTTTTTCTTGACATATTTGGGGTGGGTGAGCTTTGACGCAAGGTCGCCGTCGTTGGTGAGCAGGAGCACACCCGTGGTCTGGCGGTCAAGGCGTCCTACGGGGTAGATACGCTCGTTGCACGCACCCTTCACCAGGTCGATCACTGTCAGACGTCCCTGAGGGTCGTCAACGGTGGTCACACAGTCTTTGGGTTTGTTGAGCAGGATGTAGCACTTCGACTCCATCGCCAGTACCTTTTCATCATATTCCACTACGTCGGAATGTGAGATCTTGGTGCCGAGTTCGGTCACCACCTGGCCGTTAACCTTCACCAGACCCTGCTGGATGAATTCATCGGCTTCGCGGCGCGAACAGATACCGGCGTTGCACATAAATTTATTCAGGCGGATCTTTTCGTTAGGATCCGGAATAGCCATTTCATATTCGATGCGCTTGGGGCGGGGTGTGAAGCTCTTGCCGCGGGCAGCGAAACCGCCCTGATTCTGCGGGCGCTGCTGATAGCCGCCTTTGCGCTGCTGGAAACCACCCTGACCGGGACGGCGCTGCTGATAGCCGCCCTGCTGACGCTGCTGGTAGCCACCCTGCTGGCGGGGTTGATAGCCTCCCTCGCGCTGTTGACGCTGCTGGTAGCCGCCCTGCTGGCGCTGTTGATAGCCACCCTCACGCTGCTGA
>CAZHDH010000068.1:9950-13579 GCA_964531245.1 uncultured Bacteroides sp.
TAGCCACCCTCACGCTGCTGATAGGGGCGCGGTTGATATGCACGCGGCTGTGCGTTGTCGTCGTTGCCGGTGCCTTCTTCCCGTTTGGGATAAGATACGCGGTCATACTGTGCGCGCGGAGCCGAGTCGGCATGCGCAGTAGAAGAGCTGATACGTGGGCGTTTCGGTTTTTTCTCGCCCTGAGGAGTTTCGGGGGTATCCATAAAAGTAAGTGTTATATCAAAAATGTTGAAAAGGTTGATTAATGCCTCTCGGCATTTAAGGATGGAATAGTATTATGTGTATACAATAAATATATAGAGTGATTAAAACAAAATAACTTAATAAAAAGATTAACTATGGGACGTCCTTCCATTTATTATCCTGCAAAGGTAATCAAATTTATCCTAAACTCCAAATTTTTGAGAGTTACTTATTTTTTTGTGGAATGTGTGTGCTATGTTTCAGATATTAATCGTACCTTTGTGGCGCGAATGTCGAGTCGTTCGCATAATTAACATATTTAGGGGTGCCGAGGCCCGCGGGCCGAAGCTGAGATCACACCCTTTGAACCTGATCCGGTTAGTACCGGCGTAGAGAAAAATTGCTGATGAAAAGATCCTTTTCATTGGGCACCGGCCTGTTAGTGATGGCCGCCGTGCCCGCGTATGCAGCCCCTGCTGAGGCTGCTGACTCAACTGTCGTAAACCTGCATAGCGTGGAGGTGACCGCCAATCGTGCGTCTGCCAAGACCCCCGTGGCGTTCACTAATCTGGACGCAGCAGAAATCAGTCGCACCAACGATGGGCGCGACATTCCGTTTATCCTTCAGATGACACCCTCGGTGGTGGCTACCGGCGATGCCGGCGGCGGTATCGGTTATTCCGGACTGCGGGTGCGTGGCACTGATGCGTCGCGTATCAATATCACGGCTAATGGTGTGCCCATCAATGATTCCGAAAGCCATAATGTGTATTGGGTGAATATGCCCGACCTGGCTTCGTCGTTGCGCGATATTCAGATTCAGCGCGGCGCCGGTACCTCCACCAATGGCGCCGGGGCATTTGGTGCGTCGGTGAATATGATCACTGATGCCCCCAGTGTGGATCCGGGCGCCTTGGTGAGCCTGAGCTATGGTTCGTACAACTCTAATCGTGAGACGCTGAAAGTGTCGTCCGGACTCCTGCGCGACCATTGGAGCGTGGATGCGCGCCTGAGCCATATCGGGTCTGAGGGTTATATCGACCGCGCTTTCTCGCATCTGTGGAGCTATATGGGACAGGTGGCCTATACAGGCGGCGCCACTTCGCTGCGCCTGCTGGCCTTCGGAGGCAAGGAACGCACTTATATGGCGTGGGATTACCCCTCGATGGAGGAAATCGAGCAATACGGCCGGCGTTATAATCCGTCGGGAAAATACACTGCCGCCGATGGATCCACGGCCTTCTATCCCGACCAATGCGACAATTTCGTGCAGCACCACCTGCAGCTGCTCTTTGGCCAAAGCCTTGGCGACCGCTGGCATATCAACGCCACAGCGCATTACACCAAGGGCGACGGATATTATGAACAGTATAAAACCAACCGCACGCTGGCCGAATATGGCCTGCAACCGTTCTATAATGCCGAGGGCGAGAAGGTGAAGAAATCTGACCTGGTGCGTCTGAAATTCAACGATAACGATTTCGGCGGCCTGATGGTAAATGCCAATTACAATTATAATAACGTCAACGCCGTGATTGGCACCGCGGCCAATTGGCACCGCGGCAATCACTTCGGCCAGGTGCAGTGGGTGCGCAACTATGTGGGCGACATCAACCCGCTCCAAGAGTATTACAACAACACCGGCCGTAAATTCGACTTCAACATCTTCTCCCGTGCCGACTGGGCCTTTGCCTCCGGCTGGAATGCTTACGCCGACCTCCAGCTCCGCCACATAAAATACAGCATACGTGGATGCAGCGATAATTTCGACTATGCTACCGATGCCCCTGCTACCCTTGACATCCTGCGTCGATACACATTCTTCAATCCCAAGGCCGGTGTTTCTTATATCAATGGTGCACATCGTGCATTCGCCTCGTGGAGCGTGGCTCACAAAGAACCCGTGCGCGACAATTTCACCGATGCCGATCCCGAGCATTATCCCACCGCCGAACGCCTCTTTGACTACGAGGCCGGATACACCTTCGAAAACTCGCTCATTACCGCCTCGGCCGGGCTGTACTATATGGATTATAAGAACCAGCTGGTAGTGACCGGTCAGCTGAGCGACACGGGCAATCCCCTAAGTGTCAACGTACCCCGAAGCTATCGTATGGGCATCGAATTGCAATGGGCGCTGCGACCCGTGGCGTGGTTTGACTGGGGCCTGAATGCCACCATCTCGCGCAACCGTATCAAAAATTTCACCGAATACATCTACGAAGACGAGTGGACCAATCCCATTACCTTCGACTGCGGCAACACTCCGATAGCTTTTTCGCCCGATGTGCTGCTTGGCAATGCCTTCAATTTCCACGTCGCCGGCTTTGACGGTTCGCTGCTCACACGCTATGTGTCGGCTCAATATATGAACAACGCCCGCACACCCGAAGCGCGTCTCGACGGTTATTGTGTGAGCGACGTCGCCCTCGCATATACATTCCGCAACATCCCCTCGGTTAAGGAGATGCGCCTGGGTGTCACGGTGTATAACGTGTTCAATAAAAAATACTTCAACAACGGCTATGCCGGCGCGGGATATTATGTTGACGGCTCAGAAAAGGTAATATATCGCTATGCCGGATTTGCAGCCCAATCACCCGCCAATGTTCTGGCAACCCTTACCGTAAGATTCTGATATGACATTTGACACCCTGCTCGAAATACTTGGCTTCATCACAGGTCTTTTTTACCTGTGGTGGGAATACCATGCCAACGCAAGATTGTGGCTGGCCTCAGTGATCATGCCGGCCATATCTATGTGGATATATCTGAGCAAAGGGTTGTATGCCGATTTTGCTATCAATATATATTACTTTCTGATAGCAATCTATGGCTATGCCGTGTGGCGCGGATACGTTCCCGGCAAGCGGGAACGTGCCGCCGTGCCCCCGATCCGCCACATCAGAGGAGCGGCATTGGTAACCTCGACCGTTGCCTTTGCCGCCCTGTGGGTGGCTATCTGGGCCGGTCTGCACTGGCTCACAAACTCTACGGTGCCGGTAGCCGACGCCTTCACCACCGCCCTGAGCATCGTGGCTATGTGGATGCTGGCGCGCCGCTACATTGAGCAATGGCTCGCATGGCTTGCCGTAGATGCCGTGTGCGTAGGCCTATATATTTACAAAGGAATATACCTATACGCCACCCTATATGCCATCTATACCGTGATAGCCCTGCTCGGCTACCGCAAATGGCAGCGCAAAATGGCCGCCGAAACAGAAAGATAAAATTCGAGTAGCTCCTATGTCCCCTGCACTGGCGCTTGCGCTGTAAAAATGCTGCTAAATCAAGCCTCTCCTGCTTAAAATCACGCCCCGCGCCTTTGTCTCTTGCACTGGCGCTTGCGCCAGTCTATCCGGCTCAAAAATAAAAAAGCCTTGGCGATTGCCGAGGGCACTGAAAAAGTAAAGCATTTTTCAGTTTACTCTTAACCGAGGCTACCA
>CAZHDH010000069.1:0-13529 GCA_964531245.1 uncultured Bacteroides sp.
ATCGGTGAAGTCGAAAGTAGCTTCCTGTTCTTCGGGGGCGTTGGGGTCGCGGAGGGTGAATGAAGCAGACACTGCTTCAGAGTCGAGCATACCTTCGGCGATGGCGATAGCCTTAACGGTCATAGCTTCGGTGAAGGCGATGGGAGCTGTGTAGAGGGTGGATTCGGCTGAGGGTTCGGTGCCGTCGGTGGTGTAGTAGATCTTGGCATCGGCGGTAGCGCAGGTGATGGTGATGGTGGCGCCGGCTTCGAGTTCGCCGCCAACGGGTTCGATAACGGGAGCAGCAACCTGTTCCATAACTACACCACCTGTGATTTCGATGGGATAGAACTGAAGTGTTTCGTTAAATTTAGCCACGAAACCTACAACGGTGAAGCCCTTGCCTTCGGGAATATCGATCTTGAAACGGTTGTAGAGAGCTACGGTGTATGTTTCGCCATCAACGTCGCCGATCATATTGAGACCAGAGATTTCAACATCAGCAATCGAGAGATACTGACACATCATATTATCAGATACCATATCGAGCTGAGCAGGACGGGGGCTAACTTTTGATTCAGCGGTAGCGGGAGTGATTTCACCATATTTCGGATTGGTGATTTCAGGCATACCGTTATAGAGTTTAAACAGACCATCGAGGCTGGTGAATGTATCACCATTTTCGAGAGTGGGCTGATCTTTACCATAGATAAGCATATTGCTCCATCCGCTGGTGGCGTAGGTGTAATCACCGTTCTGATAGATTACGCGCATATCACCGGAGATTTCCACATTCAGGCCGTCGCCTACCATATCAGCTTCCATGCCTACGAGTGCATCGAAACCTTCGAGCATCAGAGGAGGATTAGCAACAAAGGTGGTTACTTTCGACTGTTCATCGCCTTTGATAGCGATAGCTTTGAAAGTGGTGGCAAACCATACGTCAACCGGCTCGTCGTAGAGGTATTCGCTGGCCGAAGGTTCGGTTCCGTCGGTGGTATAGTAGATTTTTGCATCAGCATCCTCGCAAGTCATTTCTACAGCGTAGGCATACTCGCCCTGGACGAGCTTAAGCACAGGTGCGGGGAGTGTAGCAACGGGGGCATCGCTTGATTCGTAAGTAAATGTGATTTTGGTGATATTATCTGTCGCTGAAGGGCTATAGACTACTTTTGATGTTGGCTCGGTAGCAGTCCAGGTTGTCTTTTCGCAGGTACCGGTAGACCAAACATTTTCTTTGTTTACGTTCAGCTTACCTCCTTCAAATGCCATCTCAGTAATGACATATTCTTCAGGGACACTGAAGGTTATAACATTCTTGTTATACCAACGTACTTCATAGGCGCCTTTGGTCGTCTTCCAAATACGAGGAAAGGAATTCTCAGCATTGGCATCACCTAATTCGAATAGTATAGTAACCTCGCCGGCTTTTTGGGTTTGATCAACGAGGCTATACCCTTTGTTTGTAACAACCTCACTTGCATCAATCGCAGGATCCAAAGAGGTAAGATCCGCAAAGTTTACGGTGTACTCGGCGGCTGATGCTGAGAGGGCAAGAGCGGCCGTGCACAAGGAAAGTAAAAGTTTTTTCATTTGTGAATTGGTTTGTTTAGGTTTTTCGACTGCAAAGTTACAACACATCGCGCACGTAAGCGCGTTTATTAAGATGATTTAAGAATCTTTAACCAACCCTCCCGTTGCATTGGCTTGTTAAAATACAACGTATGGCGTGGATATGTCATAAATATGTCGTAACTTTGCCACGGTGCTAAACCTCACGCGTTGCAATTTACCTAATTGTTATTCTTTTTCAATGACTCAATCACCAAGTCAAGGGCCCCAGATTATGAATGGACCTCTGGCGCGTCTCAAATATTTGTTGGAGCAAAGCAAGCTGTCACAAGCCAAATTCGCTGCCCGGCTGGGCATCGACCCTTCGGCTATGTCCAAAATCCTCACCGCTAAGATGCCTATCACCGACCAGTTCTGCAATCGGGTGGCCGTCAACTTAGGCGTGAGCAAGGATTGGTTCAAGACCGGCAACGGTGTGCCCTATCCCCGCACCGCCGAGCCCCGCGACATTAAGCTCGACTTGCTGGAAGCCGACCGCGAGCCCAAGGGCGCACCCGTGTATGAGATTGACGTGACGGCCGGCCCCACACCCCTGGACGCTATGTTCACCGAGGATAATATTGCCGGATATGTGAGCCTGCCAGGGCTTAATGCCGAGCACCCCATCGTGCGTGTCAAGGGCGACTCGATGTCGCCGCGAATCCCCGACAAGAGCTTTATATCCATCTGCCCCGTGAGCGACCCCACTCTGATCGTCTGGGGCGCGCCATACGTGGTGCAGCTCGAAAATTTCCGGTTGCTCAAGGTGCTCAAACCATGCCCCGGTAACGACGATCACGTGATGCTGCACAGCTACAATCCCGACTACGACGACATCGAGATTGACCGCAGCGCCATCCTGAAACTATTCCGTGTGGAAAACGTACTCACCTGGCACACCATTGGCGTATGAAGAAACCCGCAGTAATATTACCCCCGGCAATCGTAGAGGGGCGGCTGGAAGCCGGATGCGACGAAGCCGGACGCGGATGCCTGGCCGGACCCGTCGTGGCCGCCGCCGTAATCCTGCCCGACGGCTATGAATTGCCCGGACTCACCGACTCGAAAAAACTCAGCGAGGCACGCCGCGAGCAGCTCCGCGCCATCATTGAACGCGACGCCGTGGCATGGGCCATTGCCCAATGCTCCCCGGCCGAAATTGACGATATGAACATCCTGCAAGCGTCAATCACCGCCATGCACCGCGCCCTGGATGCCCTGACCACCACCCCCGGCGCCGTGGCTGTGGACGGCAACCGCTTCCGCCCCTGGGGATCGGTGGAATGCACCACCGTGGTGAAGGGCGACGCCAGATATGCCCACATAGCCGCAGCATCAATCCTGGCCAAGACCGAGCGCGACCGCCTGATGATGCGCCTGCACCAACAATTCCCTCAATACGGCTGGGACGGCAACAAAGGTTATCCCACCGCCGCCCACCGCGCCGCCATAGCCGCCCACGGCACCACACCCCATCACCGCCTCACCTTCAGGCTTTCATAATCTCCAAAATCCGATACCCATGCCCGAAATATATTGTCAGAATCTAAAAGAATATATAGCTGTGGAGGGTGGGGCCTCCCTGATCGAAATAGCTCGCAATCTGCGCGATAGATTGGGATTTGAACCCATCTGCGCCCGCGTCAACAATAAAATTCGCTCGATGGAATACACCGTCTACCGGCCCCGCACCGTCGAATTCTTAGGCATAGGACATCCGGCAGCCGAGCGCACCTATATCCGCAGCTTGTGTATGATGCTATACCGGGCGGTGTGCACCGTAGTGCCGGGAGCCCACCTGAGCATCTGCCACTCCATATCCAACGGCTACTATTGCCGCCTGGAGGGGTGCCGCGACTGCACCCCCGAGCTGGTGGACGCCCTGCGTGCGGAAATGCAACGCCTGGCCGACAGCAACCTGCCCTTCGAGCGCTGCGAAGCTCTGACTGATGATGTGCTCCCAATATTCGAAGCACAACAGATGCAGCAGAAAATACTGCTGCTGCGCACATCCGGCAAGCTATTCACCACCTATTACCGCCTGGACGGGGTGTGCGACTCATATTACGGACCGCTGATGCCGCGCACCGGCCTGGCTTCCGTTTTCGACCTCCGCCAGTATAAAGACGGCTTTATACTCGTGGGATACGACCACACCAACCACGATGTGCCGCCCCAACACGTCACCCAGGAAAAAATGTACCGCGCATTCACCGATTATGTGGCTTTCAACCATATAGCCGGGGTGAGCACCGTAGGCGAGCTGAACGTGACCGTGGACACCGGCCGTGCCGCCGATCTGGTCAACGTAACCGAAGCCCTGCACGAAAAGGCCCTGGCACACATTTCCGACGACATCACCGCACGATACCGCGCCGGCGGAGCGCGAGTGGTGCTAATCGCCGGCCCATCGTCGTCGGGCAAAACCACCACCACCAAGCGTCTGGGCATTCAGCTTATGACCAACCTGCTGCGCCCCCGCCTGATCTCGCTCGACGATTATTTCGTAAACCGCACCGACACCCCCCGCGATGCCGACGGCGACTACGACTATGAAAGCCTATATGCACTGGACCTTGAGCAATTCAACCGCGACCTCAACGACATTCTGGCCGGCCGCGAGGTGGAGCTGCCCACCTACGACTTCCAGGCCGGATGCCGCCGATACCGTGGCAACCGCCTGCGCCTGCACGAGGGCGAAATCCTGCTCATCGAGGGCATCCACGGCCTCAACCCGGGCCTTACGGCTCACATCCCCGAGCAGATGAAATACCGCCTGTATGTGTCGGCCCTCACCACCATAACCCTCGACAGCCACAACTGGATTCCCACCACCGACAACCGCCTGCTGCGCCGCATTATCCGCGACCACAAATATCGCGGCAACTCGGCCCTCGACACCATCCGCCGCTGGCCCAGCGTGCGCCGTGGCGAGGAAAAATGGATTTTCCCATTCCAGGAGAATGCCGACGCCACATTCAATTCGTCGCTGCTATATGAGCTGGCCGTGATGCGCCCGTTTGCCGAACCGCTGCTAAAAGCCGTGCCAGAAACCGACACCGAATATGCCGAGGCCCAACGCCTGCTCAAATTCCTCAGCTACTTCCGCACCATCGACCTCGCAATGATACCCTCCACATCGCTGCTGCGCGAATTCTTAGGCGGCAGTTCGTTTAAATATTAACCCGTATATGCGCCTGTACGCCATCATATTAACCCTGATTGCCGCCCTGACAGCACATGCCGCCGACGACCCCATGCGCCTGCGCGCCGACCGCGCCTACGACTGGGACGACTATGCCGGAGCTGCCGCGATGTACGAGGTGCTCATCTCACGCACCCCGGACAATCCCGACCTATACACCCGCGCCATCGTATCCCAGCAGATGCTGGCCGATTCCGCCGCCACCATCGACCTCATGCAACGCGCCATGGCCCACGGATTTAAGCTCAGCGATATGCTTGCCACAGTGCGCCAGGCCGACTTTGCCAAAGGTCGCGCCGAGCTTTATGCCACCTATCTGGTGGACCTCCGCGACGCGATGCCCTGGATGACCCGCGCCCTCGACAATCAGCTGCTCCAATACTACGACTTCCGCAACGACGGCCCTATGATAGAGCAGTACGCCCGACGCATGCTCGCTCCGCTGCCCGATTCTGTCGAATACCTCACCCTGCTCGCCCGCGGCCTGCTCCTTCAGGGCAAAATAGACCAGGCCGCCGCCGTCTGGCAGCAGATCCTCACCCTCGACCCCACAGATCCCGGCGCCCGCCACCACCTCGAAGCCCTCGGCCGATAGCGCCCGCACTAATTCTATCGGATTTGCACTCAGATTAATAACTAACGATTATGAAACGACAATCCACACGCCTCAAATCATTGACAATTAAGGGATTCAAGTCTATTTCCACACAACACCCGCTGGAATTGGTGTTTGGCGATATAAACATCCTTTTAGGCGCAAATGGTGCCGGGAAAAGCAATATCATCAGCTTCTTCAAGATGCTTGGCTTTATGATGAGTGGCACCCTACAGCGTTTCATTGCCGAGGCCGGTACAAATCAGAAATTCCTATATTACGGGGCAAAAAAGACCCCGGCTATGAATGCGTCATTACGCTTTGAGGCACCCGACTTTTACGATGTATATAGCTTCACCCTGACATCGGCAGTGCCAAACAGATTAATTATTTCTTCCGAGGAAATAGAATGGAGCGATCTGCAACAATCCGATCCCTTCACCAAACAGCTACACTCCGACTTCAATGAATCAGCCTTAGTTAACTCTGACCTCAAGACAGAAAAGACTGTCCGCATGCTTTTAAGTTCCTGCAAGGTTTACCAATTTAGCGATTCATCCATATCAGCTCCTATGCGACAGGCTTCGAGTGTCGATTCCGCCCACTATCTTCAAGCTGAAGCCAACAACCTGGCAGCGTTTCTTTTTTATCTTAAAAAAAACTATCCCGGCTCGTTTCGCAGAATTACGGAATATGTACGCGATGTCGTCCCTCAGTTTCAGGATTTCTATCTCGAACCAGACCGAAACTATATTTCCCTCAAATGGATTGATAATTCGGCAAACGACTATGTGCTATCGGCCGACCAATTTTCTGACGGCTCTATCAGATTTATAGCTTTGACCACTCTGCTGCTTCAACCCGAAGAAACCATGCCGTTTGTGATTATTGTCGACGAACCCGAACTTGGTCTGCATCCCTACGCTATCGACCAACTCAACGAGATGATAAAGGATGCTGCCAAGCACGCCCAGATTATCGTCGCTACACAATCTACTGCAATTATCGATGGTTTCTCTGCCAATGATGTCACCGTGATTGAACGCGACCCGCAAATTCAAGGCTCTGTAGCACGCAAATTGTCAGAAGCGGAATACACTGACTGGCTTGAGGAATACCATAACTAATTATCCTTGACTCCACTCCGTTTTTTTATTCCCCACTTTTTTCGTAACTTTGCACTTTAATAAGTAGAAAAACACATGAATATACTCGAACTCTCTGAACAGGAAATCATCCGCCGCCAGTCGCTGCAAGCAATGCGCGACCTTGGCATCGACCCCTACCCCGCTGCCGAATTCCCCGTAAACGCCTACAGCTCAGATATTAAGGCCAATTTCAAAGACGACGATGCCGAGCCCCGCCAGGTAGTCGTGGCCGGCCGCATCATGAGCCGCCGCGTAATGGGCAAGGCTTCCTTCGTGGAGCTGCAGGACGCTCAGGGACGCATTCAGGTGTACGTTTCCCGCGACGAAATATGCCCCTCAGAGGATAAAGAGTTATATAACACCGTTTTCAAAAAGTTGCTCGACATAGGCGACTTTATCGGCGTCCGCGGATACGTTTTCCGCACCCAGACCGGCGAAATATCTGTCCACGCCCGCGAAATCACAGTCCTCGCCAAAAGCCTGCGCCCCCTTCCCATCGTTAAGGTCAAGGACGGCGTCACTTACGATAGCTTCGACGACCCCGAGCTGCGCTACCGCCGCCGCTACGTCGATCTTATTGTAAACGAGGGCGTTAAGGATGTATTCACCAAACGCTCCAAGATCCTCGGCTCCATGCGCCGTTTCTTTGACGAACACGGATTCATGGAAGTGGAAACACCAATCCTGCAAAGCATTGCCGGCGGCGCTTCCGCTCGCCCCTTCATCACTCACCACAACTCGCTCGACGTCGATATGTATATGCGCATCGCCACCGAGCTTTACCTCAAACGCCTGATCGTAGGCGGATTCGACGGCGTATATGAAATCGGCAAAAACTTCCGAAACGAGGGTATGGACCGCACCCACAACCCCGAATTCACCTGCATGGAGCTCTACGCCGCTTACAAAGACTATAACTGGATGATGACATTCACCGAGCAGCTCCTCGAACGCATCTGCCTGGAAGTCAACGGCACTACCGAAATCACCGTCGGCGCCAACACCATATCTTTCAAAGCTCCGTTCCGACGCGTCCCCATCCTCGAAGCCATTCGCGAACACACCGGTATCGACATCTCGGATATGAACGAGGACCAGCTACGCGCCACAGCCCGATCCCTCGGTATCGAAGCCGACGACTCAATGGGTAAAGGAAAACTCATCGACGAAATTTTCGGCGAAACCGCCGAGGGCAAATACATCCAGCCCACTTTCATCACCGACTACCCCATCGAAATGTCGCCCCTCACAAAGCGCCACCGCGACAATCCACAGCTCACCGAACGTTTCGAACTCATGGTCAACGGCAAGGAACTCGCAAACGCTTACTCCGAGCTTAACGACCCCATCGACCAATACGAACGATTCGTCGAGCAGATGCGACTCGCCGAGAAGGGCGACGACGAAGCCATGATCATCGACAAGGACTTTGTCCGCGCCCTCGAATACGGTATGCCACCCACATCAGGCATCGGCATAGGAATCGACCGCCTCGTCATGCTCCTCACCGGCCAGACCGCCATCCAGGAAGTGCTCTTCTTCCCCACCATGCGCCCCGAAAAAGTGGAAAAACGCGACCCCGACACCGCTTTTGCCGCCATCGGAGTTGCCAACGAATGGATAGCCCCCGTACGCAAAGCCGGCGCTCTCACCGTCGATGCTCTCGCTTCATGGGCTCCCGGTAAGCTCCAGCAGGAACTCATCGGCATCAACAAAAAATACAAACTCGGCCTCCCCACCCCACGCATCGAGGATGTAACCGCCTGGATAGAAGCCGCTAAAAAATAATCGACATGGATACCGCGTTAGGCAAGATAGCCGTGCTCGGCGGCGGCAGCTGGGCCACTGCATTAGCCAAAATTCTCATGCAGTCGTGCCCCGGAATAATATGGTATATGCGTCGCGACGACCGTATCGACGAGTTCAAACACCTGCACCATAACCCCGCCTACCTCACCGATGTCATCTTCGACACCTCTCGAATCGAGTTCTCAAGCGACATCAACTACGTCTGCTCCCAGGCCGATGTCCTCCTACTCGCAATGCCATCGCCATACTTCAAGAGCCATATCGAGAAAATTTCGGTCAACATCGCCGGTAAGACTATCGTCAGCGCAATCAAAGGCATTGTACCCGACGACAACCTCCTCATCACCGACTTCATGACCGAACGATTCGGAATCAGCTCTCAGCGCGAGCTCGTTATCTCAGGCCCCTGCCACGCCGAGGAAGTCGCCCTCGACCGCCCGTCATACCTCACCATCGGTTGCCATAACGAAGACCTCGGCGCACGCTTCGCCAGCCTCATCACGGGCAAACACACACGCGCTATCCTCTCCAACGACGTCGAGGGAATCGAATACGCCGCTGTCCTCAAAAACGTCTACGCGATCGCATCAGGAATCATTCACGGCATGAAGATGGGCGATAACTTCCAGGCTATGCTCACCTCTAACGCCATTCGCGAAATGTCACGTTTCGTTTCCGCCGTCGTACCCGCAAAACGCGACATCTGCGACTCCGTTTACCTCGGCGACCTCCTCGTCACAGCCTACTCCCGATTCTCACGCAACCACAACTTCGGCGCTATGATCGGTAAAGGATACTCCGTCACCGCCGCACGTATGGAGATGGAACAAACCGCCGAGGGCTACTACGCCGCAAAATGCATCACCGACATTAACAAAAACTACCGCGTCGATATGCCCATCCTCGAGGCCGTCTACGACATCCTGTACCGCCACGTTTCAGCCTCAAAAGCTATACGACGCCTCGCCGAATCCCTCAACTGATCACCGGGGGCGACGCCGGATGGCCGGATTCCCACCCCACCTCTGACATCACCCGAAAGCAAAGCGGAAACCACTCATCCGGTTTCCGCTTCGCTTTTTTTATCCTGCCCCGAACCATACCTTAACCTGCAATGTTAGAATACTATAACATTAAAAATTCAAACCTATGAAACGTCTGCTCTCCTCCCTCTTGATTTTAGCATCTTTAATTTCAGCCTCTGCCGAAACAATCGTCCCCATCAAATATGGCGATATGAACAATTGGGTCACCCGACACATCAAGGAATCCGGAATTATCGGCGGTAAGCAGAAAAATGTATATGCCGTAGGCCCTCGCCGCGTCATCGAAGGCTCACAGGCCTACGTCCCTCAGGGAGGCACACCCTGGGCCAGCAGCAATGTCATGGCCAAAGTCGCCGGCGTCACCAAAACCTCTAACGCCGTGTATCCCGAAGCACGCCCCGGCAAAGGCCAGTGCGCAAAACTCACCACCAAGCTCGAATCAGTAAAAGCATTAGGCGTGATCAACATGGACGTCCTCGTGGCCGGATCGCTATTCCTCGGACGTATGCTCGAACCCATCAGCTCCACCTCCGACCCCTATTCCAAAATGGATATGGGAATACCCTTCACCGGAACACCCTCAGCCCTCGTCTACGACTACGACCTCACAATCCCCGACACCGACACACGCATCCAATCCACCGGATTCTCCAAAAAACGCACCCTCAAGGGCCACGACAACGCCGAAGTAATAATCCTCCTTCAGCGCCGTTGGGAGGATGCCGACGGCAACATCTACGCACACCGCGTAGGCACAGGTCGCGAAGTCCTGTCCAAAAGCACCGACGGATGGCAGGACGCTCACCACCTCGCTATACGCTACGGCGACATATCCAAGAAACCCGGATTCTCCCCCAAGGACGGTCTCATCAAAAAAGAAAAATCATACTACGCACGCAATTCCAAAGGCAAGATGGTACCCGTCACCGAAGTAGGCTGGGACCCCGAAGGCACAGCCCCCACACACATGATCGTCACCTTCACAGCAGCCTCCGGCGACCCCTACATCGGCACCCCCGGCCTCACCCTAAAAGTCGACAACGTAGCCCTCGCCTACAATAATTAACCCCTCTTGGGCCCATCCCGCGCCCAAGATATTTCCCTATCCCCCGCGTCCTTTGTCTCCCCGGCACTCGCGCTTGCGCGAGGAATCCCCGCGTCCCTTTCACTTCTAAAAAATTCCACCTCCCATTTGTGCGTTTCTATCAAATAAAATTTGTATCTTTGCGTGTCTCTTAACATAAACCCTAACCCTCAACCCTCTTTTCTATCATGAGCGACAAATACCACGACGCTATCGACAATAGCAAAGTCCTCGCCGACGATGCCGCAGTGAAAGCAGCCGTCGACAAAATCCTCGCCGATCACCTCGCCGAAAATATGAACGAGGATGTCTATAAATTCCTCTTCAACTGCATCGACCTCACCACCCTCAAGGCCACCGACTCTCCCCAGTCAGTTGCCGATTTCACCGAACGCGTCAACGCATTCGACAACGAATACCCCATGCTCCCCAACGTCGCCGCCATCTGCGTTTATCCCAATTTCGCTCAGGTAGTACGCGCCGTCCTTGAGGTCAGCAAAGTCGAAATCGCTTGCGTTTCAGGCGGTTTCCCCTCCTCCCAGACCTTCAGCGAAGTCAAAGTAGCCGAAACTGCACTCGCCATCGACGGCGGTGCCGACGAAATCGACATCGTCCTTAATCTCGGTTATTTCCTCGAAGGCGACTACGAAGCCCTCTGCGACGAAATCGCCGAACAGAAAGCCGTCTGCCGCGACGCACGCCTCAAAGTCATCCTCGAAACCGGTGCCCTCAAAACCGCTGAAAACATCAAGAAAGCTTCCGTCCTCGCAATGGGGAGCGGTGCCGACTTCCTCAAAACTTCCACCGGCAAGGAATACCCCGGCGCAAGCCTCGAAGCTGCATACGTTATGGCTCAGTGCATCAAGGAATTCTACGAAAACCACGGCACCCGCATCGGCTTCAAATGCTCCGGCGGCGTCGCTTCCACCCAGGATGCTGTGAAATACTACACCATCATCAAGGAAGTCCTCGGCCAGGAGTGGCTCTCAAACGAATATTTCCGTATCGGTGCCTCACGTTTAGCCAACAACCTCCTGAGCGACATCCTCGGCTCTGAAACCAAATTCTTCTGATACTACCGCTAAGTGAAAATCTGGATATACCTCAACGGCCTTCAGCAAGGCCCTTACTCTATCGATCAGCTGCGCCTGCTGCCTATCACACCTCAGACTCCGGTCTGGTATGAAGGCCTCGCCGAATGGACTCCCGCAGCCAAAGCCCCCGCTCTGGCTGCTTGGTTCAACGGTGGCGACATCCCCGTAGCCGACGATTCCGACCACTCTGGTCCGTCTGTCGAGATCATAATTGAGAAAATTCACGATAAGCCCGACCAATCGGCCGCGCAACACTCCGACACCGCTCCTCGCACCGATATCCCGGCCGATATGCCCGATCCACAGCGCGCCGAATTTCAGCTACGGCCACCCACATATATGGTCTGGTGCATCCTCCTCACAGTCCTCTGCTGCTCGCCCATTGCCCTCGCCGGCATTATCACAGGCTCACTGTCCTCATCGCGCTACAACCAGGGCGACATCAAAGCCTCACGCAAGTTCTCCGAGGCCACCGAATGGCTCCTCATCCTCGCCATCGTATTCGCCATCATCGGATTACCCGTAGCGCTGGCCTGCAATTTGTTAAGTAACTCTTAAAAGTTACTTATGATTCTTAACACCATACAGCCCCTGCGGCTATGGCAACGACACTCACGCCTCGTTGCCATAGCCGCAATTCTGTTTGGTATCGCCGCAGCCATACTCCTCGCCATATTCGGCACCGACGCCCCCTGGGTGCCCAAATGCCCCTTCCACACCCTCACAGGCCTCGACTGCCCCGGATGCGGCTCACAGCGAGCAATAGCCGCCGCATTCCACGGACACCTCCACCAAGCCTGGCACCACAACCCAGCCCTGTGGATAGCCCTACCCATCGCCCTCCTCTACGCCCTCATCCCCGCCCCGCAACCCACCGGGAGCAAAACCACTCCGCGGTGTCAGATCCGCGCCGCAGGGACACACCCGCCTGTGAAGCGCCGCATTGGGCAAATCCTATACTCCCCGGCCGCCTACATCGCCATCCTCACCGCCATCCTAAGCTGGACCATCCTCCGCAACCTCCCCTGATCCCCCGTCCTTTGTCCCCCGCACTCGCGCTTGCGCGAGTCTTTTTCCTAATTAATATCGCCCTCACTCCTCCCATAATTTCCGCACATTTCGCCCTGTTGTAGCCCCCTTGTAAGCTATCCACCCTCGCTGCATTGTAACTTTGCACCGAAATAAAAAACATAGCTTATGTCTACAACCCTCATCCCCGGCGGCGCCGTAATCTCCGTCTGCCGCAATCTCCGTCCCGATTCCGACGGCGCTCTCGTCCCCGCCCCCGCTCCTTCCGAAGAAGTTATGCCCGAAGGCTACACTCCCGTCGGTCGCTTCGGCAAAATCACCGTTGCAATCCGCGGTGCCGAGCTATCCATAATCTCCCGCGGTCTCCCCGAATTCACTCTCACGCTCCGCGATGTCCCTCGCGAAGTATTCGACAACGGCAACCGAATCTTCGTCGATTTCCACGACAGCTCCCCCGTGCTTATCGGCATTGACCACGGCAACCGCGAGCTGTATTATTTCGGCCTGAAACGCGGCCACCCCTACTGTCCCGACTTCCGCTTCCGCCTGTCGCCCGCCGGCCTCATTTCGGCCGATGTGCCCTCTGTAGTGCTATCAAAGCAGTGGAACGAAAGCCGCGTTCTCTCCCCCTCCGACCTTTCCAACCTCTCAAAAGCAGCCTCTACCGCCCTATCTGAGCTGGATAACACCGCCGCGCGCCGTGGCCTCATCATTCATCCTCTGGTAATTTTTGCAAGAGTGCGCGATTGCGACGGCCGCATTGTCTACGAATCCTCTCCCACTCTCCTGCGGCCCTCTCTTAATAATGCCCTGCCGCACTCCGTCACCCTTTCCGAAACTTCCGGTAAATCAAACCCTTACACCCTCTCCGTCCAGGGCTATTCTATTATAATGGAGGGCGAACGCCAGTGGGCCGAGAATTATCCGGG
>CAZHDH010000070.1:0-12766 GCA_964531245.1 uncultured Bacteroides sp.
ACGTCGTAACAAATTACAATGTCTTTAAGGTACATATTTATGGTCTTTTGTGAATATTGCGATCAAGTTCTCCTTTGTCACGTAGTCTATCAGCATTTTTTTTCTCAGCTGCTAAGGCATTTTTTCTGGCATCTGGACCTGCAGGAAATTCTTGTACAACTTCTGAGTCATATTTATTCTTGTGCGCCAAGAACACTGCTGAGGCTTAGCATAATGGCTGTGACGATGTTGGCTTTCATTGAGTAAAATAATTTTTGTCCAAAGATACTACACGAACATCCCTTAATACAAATTTTGAAAGGATGTTTAATAATTATTAACAATATCTTTATTGCATTATTCTTTCCGCCTTTTTTATGGATGTATAATAGCCTTTTCTTTATTTAACTTTCGCAAGTATAACTTGCGAAAAGTATAGAGGTTAAGAGTTAGTGGTTTATGGAGTCCTTTTTGAGGAGAGTCATCTTTTGTCTCCTAACTTATCACCTTTTAATTTATAAACTTCAAGTTTTAAAGTTCGTAACAACTTGCGAAACTTGAGTTACTTATTCCTTAGAGTAACCCTCAGCTGGCCGAAGGGCAATCTGCTCATCGCGCTGGGCATCGTCTTGCTGCGCGTCAGTCGTCGCCAGTCGCCCGCAGACAGCTGGCCGAAGTCAATACCCATCAGCTCCTCGCGCGGCTCAAATTCATCAAGAGCCCTCACCCCACCCGCCGAGTGGGGGCACACACGCCGGCAGATGTCGCACCCATACACCCTGCCACCGCGCCGGGGCGCGTTTTCAGGCCATTCTCCGCGATGCTCGATGGTCAGATAACTCAGACATCGCCGGCAGTCCAAAGTGCCGTCAGAACGTATCGCACGCCCCGGACACGCGTCTATACACCGCCGGCAATCACCGCAGGGATCGAAATCCCGGAGCGGACTGTCGGCCGAAAGCTCCAGAGTGGTGAGAATCGTGGCTATAAACACCCCGGGCCCTACGCCGGGCACTATCAGCTGCCCGCTGCGCCCCGGCCGCCCGATGCCGCACATCGTGGCCCAGTAGCGTTCGGGAAGCGGAGCGGTGTCGATACACACGCGGGCCATGGCTCCGAATTGCGCCGTGATGCGCTCGGCCACGGGTTGCAGCCGTCGGCGGATAGCTACGTGATAATCCATGCCTAAAGCATAATCCGCTATCTGCGGATGTTTCCACCCGCCGGCCGGTGCGTAGGGAAATGCCGCACAAATCACAGTCCGCGCACCCGGTAGCACCCTCTCGGGATTGAGGCGGAGCACCCGATGGCGGCTTATCCAATCCATCGCGCCGTGGTCGCCGCGGCTCAGCCATAGTGCAAATTGAGCGTCGGCTCCATCCGAAATATCGCAGGCGCGGGCACATCCCGCACCCACAGCTCCGGCTTCAGTTATCCAGCGCAGGATCTGTCCCTTAGGCCATTGGGATAGTGTCGAACTCATAACCCCGGGCTAATAACCATTCAATTGAGCGTGGCAGCGCGGCACGCATATTGGCCGCAGCCTTGTCGGAATCGTGAAACACGATGATCGACCCCGGTCTGGTATATCGCTTTACATTCTCAAATACCATATCGGGTGTGAGCCGGCGCGAATAATCGCGCGTCACCACGTCATACATCACTATATTATACCGCTCGCGCAGCAGCCTCGACTGCTTCAGGCGCATTATGCCATGCGGCGGCCTGTACAGCACCGAGGGAATAAGCTCGGCAGCGGTGTCTATGTCGGCTATATACTGACCCGTGGGGGTATGCATCCCCTGCAGGTGGTGCATGGAATGATTGCCAATGGAATGCCCGCGGCGAAGCACCTCGTCGCGCAATTCGGGATGGCGGCGCACATTGTCGCCTACCATAAAAAACGTCGCGCGTATTCCATAACGGTCCAGAATATCAAGCACCCATGGCGTCTGCGACGGCACCGGGCCGTCGTCAAAGGTCAGATATACAACCCGACGCCCCCGGCGATTCAATCGCCAGAGGGCCTCAGGAAATAATATGCGGTATATCAGGGGCGGCTGTTCTATGAACATACACGGCCAATTAGTATCGCAGCAGGGTGTTCCAGGCGAAGGGATCTATGCCGTAATCGGTCATCCACTGGTTGGAGAGGGCCATGGGGTCGATTCCGGCGGCGCGCTGGGCCTCAAGGGTCTTGAGGGCGTATTCAAATACGGCGCGGGTTGAGCCGGAATAGTTCTGCATCTGGGGCATGAGGTCGGCCTCGTCAAAGCCCTGGATATAGATCAGCGGGGTGGAGCGCATCATGGCATCGAAGGTGGGACGCGCAGCCCAGCCGGCTATGATTTCGGCATTGCCCTCGGGGTCTTTTTCCAGGCTGCGCAGGGTGGCGATACGGTTCTGCATCGCTATCAGCGCACCAAGGTATTGCAGGGCGTTGAGTTCTGAATGTCCCAGTGCCGAGATCTGCGAGGGGGTCAGGCTCTGGGCATAGCGCACAAGCTGTGCATATCGCGGAGCGTTCTCGGCTATGACGCGCTCAGCCGCATCAAGGTCGGCTGCATTGCCGGTGGCCAGATACAGGTCGTAGTAGGCTTCGGCCATATAGAGGGGCAGTACACCGTCGTATGGAGCCACAGCAGCGGGCATCTTGGTTTCGATGATTTCGAGCAGCTGACGGCCCATGTCGGCATGGGTGGCCGGGGCGGCTATGCCCTTCTCGGCAGCGATTTCGGCGGCACGGGCGGTAGCCGGAGCGTCGGCTGTGTTGATAAGGTCGCGGGCTGTTGAGAATATCGCGCTGCGGCTCGATGATACCATGCGGCGCACGGTTTCGTCAAGATACAGATCTTCGGGATGATCGGTGTCCAGACCGCCCCAGCGGAATTTGCTCATTATGTTGTCGTAGGCAACCTCGACGGTGGGAGCGGCGTTGGGAGCGGCAAAGGGTGTCACCTGCATAGCCATACCGGTCGACGACATGAAGGGCGTCAGACCCAGGTAATATTCCGAGGGTACGGTGGAGGCGAAGTACACCGGACGCTCAAATCCGCCCTCTACCGAGTTGGCTATCATATCCAGCGACAGCACGTTACCCAGATTAAGGCCGCGCTTGCCGGTGCGCGATATATCGGTGGTGATGTCGGTAAGATAGGGCATCACATATTTTGCGTGACCGGGATTGGCGGGGTCGATGCCAAAGGCTTTGAGAGCCGCGGCGCTGTCCACTTCCATGATTATGTTGGGCTCGGTGAGCACGTGGTATTTATAGCGGCTGATGTTGGAATACATCTCTTTGAGAGCATCCTTGGCCGGGGTGAGGGCGTCGGTCTGGGGAAGCACGAAGCTCCAAGCCATGTTGCTGTAGGCGTAATCTGACGGCGAGGCATACATGGGGATAGCGGGGGCATCATACGAGGGGATGCGCTGCTGGTTGGCATACCAGTCGGTGGTGAGGTACGAGAGGTTCACCACGCGCACATCTGTGCGGTAGCCCTCGACTTCCTGTGCATACCAAAGGGGGAATGTGTCATTGTCGCCGTTACAGAAAATGATGCCGTCGGGACCCACTGACGACAGGTAATTGAACCCGAAATCGCGAGCTGTATAACGGCCCGAGCGGTCGTGGTCGTCCCAGGTCTGCGACACCATCTGCACCGGCACGGCAATACCGACAGCCACGGCAACACCTGCGGCGATTGCGGCGCCCTTGGAGTTTTCCTTCTTGCGGCAGAGCAGGCTGCGCAGCATCATGGCTATGGCAGCCACACCTATGCCTATCCAGATGGCGTAGGCATAGAACGATCCGGCAAAGGCATAGTCGCGCTCACGCGGCTGCCCGGGTGTCTGGTTGAGGTATAGCACGATGGCCACACCGGTCATGAAGAACAGGAAGAATACCACCCAGAATTGCTCGATGCCGCGCTGGGGGTTGCCGGGTTTGACGTACATCGCCTGCCAGAGCAGACCGATAAGGCCCAGCAGCAGGGGAAGCATATAGAATACGTTATGCCCCTTGTTGCCCGCACCGAATTCGTCGGGCAGCAGCGATTGGTCGCCCAGGCGGGCGTTGTCAATGGCCGGGATGCCCGAAATCCAGTTGCCCAGATGCGGCTCGCCATTGCCCTGGAGGTCGTTCTGACGGCCGGCGAAATTCCACATGAAATATCGCCAGTACATGTGCACAAACTGGTAGTTGAAGAAGTATTTCAGATTATCCAGGAACGAGGGCTTCCAGGCCGATGTACTGCCCACTTCGTTGCCGTTATGGTCAATGTTGGTTACAATCTGCTTCTGACTCTTAAGATAGGGCGCCACCTCGTGCAGGGGAGCGAAGCCTGCCTGAGCCCATCGGCTGCGCACATCCGCCGGGATCTGCGAAATATCGGGGGTGTCATACAGCGCCCATCCCTTATAGCCGGCCACGTGCGAGGGGTCGGTGGAATAGATGCGCGGCAACAGCATTTTCAGGTCGGGGATGTCCTGATAGTTGGGTTTGGGAGCGGCCTCCACGTAGCGGTCGGGCTGACGGGGATCGGTCTTTACAGTCTTGGTATATTGACTCTCGGGCTCTGAATAGGGTTCGTCCTTTTCATCGCGGAGTACGCCGTCGAGCACCTTGGTGCGCGGATAGCCCAGGTCGTCGACAATCGCATAATAGATGCCCGAACCCTGAGGATATTCCATAGTTTCGAGTTCCTCGGCAAACACCGCACCCGAGAAGAGCGGACGGTCGCCATACTGCTCACGGTTGAGGTAGCTTGACAGGGCAAACACATTGTCGGGAGCGTTCTGGTTCATGGGAGTATTGGCGTGGGAGCGGATGAGCAGCAGGGCGTAGGATGAATAGCCCACAAAGATCAGTCCGATGCTCATAATCACCACATTGAAGATGCGCACCGGCACACGTTTGAGCACCACGAACATATAAACACCCAGGGCTGCCACCAGAAGCAGGGCGAGCCACCATGTGCCGATGAATGGCATACCGGAAAGCACGATGGTGAGGAACGACGAGAATTTGATCACGCCCGCGCTTTTCTGACGTGTGAGCGCAACCACCGCCCAGATGAATGTGGCCACAAAGAGCAGGGCGTAAACCACCACACCCGTATTGTAGGAGGCACCCAATTGATTGACAAACAGCAGCTCAAACACCTGAGCCACCTTGACAAATCCGGGCACCAGGCCATAAAGGATAAGGGCCACAATCACAAAAGACACACACAGCGCGATGAGCGACCCCGTGGCGGTGATATTCTTATATTTCTTGTAATAGAACACGAGCACGATGGCCGGGATGCAAAGCAGGTTGAGCAGATGCACGGCAATCGACACGCCGATGATGTATGCGATGAGGATAAGATAGCGGTCGGAATGAGGCAGGTCGGCGCGGTTTTCCCATTTGAGTATCAACCAGAAAACCAGGGCGGTACAGAACGATGAGAAGGCATATACCTCGCCCTCGACGGCCGAGAACCAGAACGTATCGCTCCAGGCGTAGGCCAGCGCGCCGCAGATGCCCGAGGCGAAAATCACCACCATCTGCCAGCCCGAAATCGATTCAGCCGAATCAGAGACGATGAGCCGTCGGGTGAGATGCGTCACGGTCCAGAACAGCAGCAGTATAGTGGCCGCCGACAGCAGCGCCGACATTGAGTTGACGGCCACGGCAGCATTCGCAATATTATTGCCGAACAGAGTGACAAAGAAACGCGCGGCGAGCATGAAGATAGGGTTGCCCGGCGGGTGTCCCACTTCCAGTTTCGCGCCCTGCGAGATAAATTCCGGGCAGTCCCAGAACGAAGCGGTAGGCTCAATAGTGAGCAGATATGTCACAGCGGCGATGACAAAACATACCCAGCCTAAAATATCATTGATAAGATTGTACTTTTTCATTTGCACGTGATAACAGAAACAGCCACAAAGGTAGTAAATAAAATCGAATAATCAAACACCCGTGATACGGGCACGGTATAGGTCTGTTATTCGGCGTGGTTAGGGATAAGAATCACGTCTTTACTGAATTGGTCAAAATCAATATCGGGAAGTATAAAGCCATTGAAGTGGGGGCAGGCGGATTGTACGGCTACAATACCTGTAGCAACCATCCACACGGTTTTGCAAATTTCAGGAAGTTTTGAACGATTGTTATTCAAGTCGAGACCTTTTTGCAGATCTTCAGACCAACCCTCAACGGTCAGACCAACCAAAAAACCGCTCTTAAACATCTGCACTTTATCCTGCATAATCATAAGATCAATCTGGAAACCGACATAATCAGATTGATCAGAATAGCGCAGACGGGCTGTGGTTTCAAGAGACAATTTATTGAAATCAATTACATTAGCAGCTTCGCTATTCATCTCATGAGGGCCGTTGCTTATATTAATGATTCTAATATCCATATCAGGCAATTTCTATCGGTTGATTATTATTAATTCGGTTAAGAAACACTTCGAGCCAAACATCATCATCGCACAAATCGGGATCAAATAAATTCATCTTTTTTATGCGCTCGGAGGGGGTAAAACTTTCAAGCTTTAAATTCTCGAAAGAAATTACTCCATTATCTATATCGGCTATTTCAAGCGACTTATGGCTTAACATATTAATCAAGCCAAGTTCTTCATTCATATACGATTCGACCTCATCAGGAGAAACGTCAGTAACTATAAACCTATCAGACCCGCCATCAGAAATTCTTACAAAAATATATAGCTGCATAATCTCTTTGTCGACAAACAACATAGAGAATGGGCGCCCGAGATATTGGAGGGTGCCTACGTATGCTATATTTTTGTTAATCTTCATCTGATTTATATTCTATCGTCTTATAGTTATAGTCTTTATCCCGAATCTTTTCAAGAGTAACACCTTCGTACAAATAAAGGTTTGCATGTCCGTGTTCGTCAAAAGGTGTAATCAAGCCAGTCTCATTGGTGATGATAAACCTGCAAATATGAATTCCTCGTTCAGATGCAAAAGATTGGAGGTCTGCTTCGGAAGCACCTTTTTGTTTAAGGTATTGGTAGGTGAACCGAAAGTTTTGTGCGGCAGAGTCTTCCGAATCGTTACAGGAAAGCCCCCAATCGCCAATAATTTTGTTACGTTTGTTTTCGGGCAGGGCATCCACTTCAGCTTGGGTGAGCTTCCGTTTCAAGGCTTCATTTCCGTATTTTCTTTTGGGGCGTGGAGACTCTCCATAATCATCCACAGGGATTATATTTTGAGTTCTGTAAACAAATAACTTCTCTCCGGGAGCTAAATCAACGCACCCAGGCACAAGATACTTAACAAAAGGTGCGAGTATCTCATTGTCTTTAAGTTTGGGAGGTATGTTATTGTCTGTATCCACAGTGCAAAGGTAATAAAAAATAGGTAACTCTCAAAAATAAGTTTATATTATGGTATATATTTTAAACTCTGCGGGCTTATATATCGAGGGAATGACGCAGGGTGCCGGGATGTTTTTTCCTTGCGGTGATTCGGAAGCGCGGAGCGGCGGAGCTCCAGTGGATAGTGATTGGGGATTATTGGATGAGGGCTGAGGCTTGTGCGGCGATGCCCTCGCCGCGGCCGGTGAAGCCGAGATGCTCGGTGGTGGTGGCTTTTACGGATACGGCAGATAGGGGAATGTCGAGGTCGGCGGCGATATTGGCACGCATCTGTGGGATGTGCGGCAGCATTTTGGGTTGCTGTGCGATGATCGTGACATCCACGTTGACGGGTGTGAAGCCGGCCCGGGATAGAATTTGGCGCACTTGGCGTAGCAGGACGCGGGAGTCGGCACCGGCGTATTCGGGGTCGGTGTCGGGGAAGTGCGCTCCGATGTCGCCCAGGGCGGCAGCTCCGAGCAGAGCGTCGGCCAGGGCATGCAGGGCTACGTCGGCATCAGAATGGCCGAGGAGCCCGAGGTGGTATGGAATTTCGACACCGCAGATAATGCAGCGTCGGTCCGGCACGAGCCGGTGAACGTCAAAACCGTTTCCTATGCGCATAATATTCTAAAATTGAGATGTTGAGATGAGTTCAAAAAAAAATTACTCGTCGTCGCGACGAGCAATCTCTTTAACCTTAAATCTAATACCATGAAAAACACAGTGCAAAGTTAGTGTTTTTATGTTTTACAACATAATTTTCGGGCAAGAAAAAGCGTGCTGTTAACACGATTTAACATTGCGATTAGGTTTTCGCCAAAAAACTGGCATTTTGCTCATCAAATTGGCTGTTTTGGGGCCAAGGAGGGAGGTTCGGATGTAATAAATTAGCAAAGTGCACGAAATCAGGGCCGCGGTGTATATGGCGATGTCGCGCAGGGAATCGTCAAAGGTGCGCATCATGAGCATTTTAAAGTGTACGAGATAGATGTCGAACGACACAGCGGCCAGCAGCGGTGGTATTCTGAGGTTGATTCGGCGTACAGAGAATACGACCAGAATGGTGGCGATGAGCACCAGGTTGAACATTATGCGGAGGGTGGTGTGGATGTCGTATATGGGAAGATCGACTGCCAGAATAATGGCCAGGAGGTCGATCATAAGCCATAGGCCGTATTTTTTGTCTTTGACCAGTGATGTTATGACCCCGATGGTGAAGAAGGGTACGGGAGCTGATAACACCGGGACGTGCCAATGGTAGGTGACAATGGCGACAATGATGGTGAAGGCGGATAGGAATATCAGAGCTACCGCCGGGCGATGTGCGTAAATGAGGGTGAAAAGGTAGAAGCCGGCGTAGAGCCACAGCAGCACTTGCACAAACCAGAACACGGGGTCTCCGAAGTTTATAAACAGATTATATAAGAAGCTGTGTTGCTCCCCGGGAATGAGCACGCCGGGGACGAATATTGATCCGAAGCCGAGCCACAGGGCTGTGACGAGCAGCACAGGCAGGTAGATTTTGAGGAAGCGCCTGCGGATGAAGGCGCGGAAATCAAGGTGCGAGTTTCGCTCGCTTTCCATAATTCCAAAGCCGGAAAGGAAGAAGAATACAGAGACTCCGGCCGATCCTGCGAAAAACACGATCGGGCGGTAGGGAATGAAATCCCATGCATCGGGCATACAGCATACAAAATGATGGAGGACGACGAGTATTGCCGAGACGAATTTGAGAACGTCCGTGGTGGATTTTGAGAGATGGAAATTCATTTTGCAAAGGTAAGAAAAAATTTTAAGTAATAGTGGCTCGCGCAAGCGCGAGTGCCGGGGGACAAAGGACGCGGTGGAAGTAGTGCGGGAATTATAGACGGAGCGGGTGTTTTGGGATTTTTGTGAGTTGGATGGGGAGGGGTGGAGGATCTGTGGCGGCGACGTGGAGGGCGATGGCGCGGGTCATGAGGATGTCGTCGTGCTTGCCGGGAATGGCGGCGTAGATGCCTTCGGGGGTTTGTTCGTATGATAGCATTTCGTCGAGTGCTTTTGTGTCGCGTTCGATGTATGCTCCGCGGCGCACGAATGAGAGGAGGGTGGTGACGGCCATTTCTTTTGTCTGACGGTTGGTGTGGAACCCGACGCGATCTGTGGGCAGGCCGTTGATGGAATCGAACCCCCGGCGGCGATAGATGTTGAAATACATATCGGCGAGGCGGTTGAGGACGAATAGACCGGCACCGTTTTCCAGCGAGTTGGATTCCACGACCAGGAGGGCTTCCTTATACCAATAAGCGATGTCCATAGCGGTATCGGCGAGTATGTCGTGGTCGATGTGGCCGCGCCATTGTGCCACAACTTCGGGAATATCGCCGTCGATGCGCAGCACGGCTATCACTGACCAATCGGCGCGGTCGGTGCGTCCGCCAATATCCACGGCGGCTATATAGCAACCCATATCGTGTGGCATCTGCCATACCTGGAGCAGCCCGTGGGGCGACGGGATGAACCGGCCGCCGGCGAGCTCACCGCGAACCCCCTCGCGGCAGCCGGGACGTAGGGCTTCAATGTGAGCAGTGGCGAAAATGCAGGACGATGTGGCGGCGAAAGCTTCGGTGTCGGTGGTGGGAAACTCGGCCATCATCTTATCGCGCGATGAATATTCGAGATTTTTGTGACGATACCAGTTGATTTGGTCAAGGTCGCAGCCGTGTACCTCCCACAATTCCTGCTCGTATGGAGAGAGGGTTTCGATAAGCTCGCGGTATGAGTCGGGCCTGAGGCGATATATTTCGATCTCATACCAGGGCACAAAGACAGCGCGCTTATCGCCACGGCCATCGCGACAGCGAATCCATTCGGAGTGGAAAAAATTGCCGGTGCCATTGGCGGTGCTTTCCATCACCACCAGCGACATAGGCATAAGGGCGATAGCGCCGCAGACGGCACGAATGACATCCTCGGGCGAACGCTGAGGTGTGGCGCGCCAGAAAGCCGTCTCAGACAAATGCGCCATGGCGAAATCGGCACCGCGCACGGCATCCTGATTTTCCACGGAGGCGACGGTGACGCGACATCCGCGGCCGGCGATCTCGCGCACGTTGGTAGAGCGCTCGTAGGGGCGGAAACGAGGTTCCTCGTCGCCCTCCCACAACTCGCGGGGATAATTATCGAGCAGCTTGGTGTACATACCACGAATGCCGGTGGAGGTGTCCTTGACCTGCGAGCAGATTATAGAATGCCAATTGCAGCGATGGCAGCTCTGAATCCACGCCATATAGGTCTGCACCAAAGTGGATCCGCCCCACTGACGCGCCTTCAGCATGATAAGGCGAAGTGGTTTACCGGCCAGCCGATCCTGCTCAAGGATAGCGGCGACGCGGCGCTGCGGGCGGTTGAGGATAAAGCGCACGTCGGAGGCCTCGATCTTATGCTTGACAGTGGCACAAGTGGCGCACCAATACTCGAAATCGTGGCGACAACGGAGGCGTTTCCACGCGGTGGGATCGTGCTGCACGGTGGCGAAGGCCGGATCGTCGACCATAGTGCGGGGCACATACTCCAGCGGGCTCTCAGGCACCGGGGAGGAAACCTGCATGCGGAGCGGAGAAAGCTCATCGCCCAGGAGGGGATTGAAGGGAACATCGAACACGGCGGAGCGACGGCGATGTTCGGCCATGACAGCATCAAAATCTGAAAAATCCATAGGAGGAGGCCTTAAAAGTTATAGGTTATAGTTTATAGGTTATAAGTCTTTTAATTTTATGATATATCTATTTTTGAGAGGCGGGATTGGAGGGATATGGAGCCCTCGAGCGTGAGGAAAAATTGCGATGCGGGCGGTGAGAGGAATCGGCGGCGGATGCTGCCAATCACCCTGCCTTTGAGCACCAGACGCAGATCGGGGGCCGGAGCGGGCTGCCCCAGCGATGAACGATAAGCCGAAACACGCAATTCAGAGAATGTGCCGCGAGCATCCAGGATGAGCGACCGCAACTCGCCCGGACCATTGCGCACAAGGGGCACAATGATCTGAAGGCACACGGGCACAAGCGCAGCCGAACTATGCGCAGGCAGATACCACCGGCCGGCAGACGAGAGCCAGGGGCCGGGGCCACGGGAGGCCACAAAGTCCATAGTATAGCGCACCGAGGGCGCATCAGGACGAAGCACCAAGGTATCGCGCGGACCGGTGAGCCAGATTTCGCCGTCGTCGCACCACGACGGTTGACGACCACCCACATCGGTTGCCAAAACAGATATACCGGAAGCGGAGAACAGCAGCAAATCAGAGCCGAAGACAGCTGCCACACCCTGCGGCAGAGCCACCGCATCGCCCGGATCGGCCAACACGCGGCTATCGTAGAGCGACACGGCCATAGAACCCCGGCGCGGGTCGACATTCACCATATACACCCCTGCAGTGGTGAACGCCCAGAAGCGCGAGCGGCCATAATCCCACGCCGCCTGCCGCGAAGGCGCCGGGAGCAGCGCCACAACCGAGCCGGCAGTAATATGGCCCAAGGCCAAGGGATATTCCAGACATCCCGGCACAGCAGCCACAAGGCAATCGGCAAAATGCAAGGGAGCATCGGACGCATCCGGCACCGAGAAGGCCTCGTTGACCCGCGGGGGCACAAAGGGCAAGCCCGATGGATGGATATAAACAGCCCTACGACCCGAGGAATCGCAAGTGAGCGGCACCTCGACACGATAATGGCCGCCGGCGGGGGAGTACCAGGCAATGGTCATAGACACGGCATCCGGTGCCGGATAAGACAAATAGGGCTTTACAGACACCGGCACGCCGACATTATCAGACTGACGCGACACCAGCCGCGAACCGTCGGCAAAATCGACCGCCACCCAAGCGTCCCACATACCGGGCGAGTCGGCGACATCGGCAAAGACCTGCGACGGGGAAGGTGCCGGGGCGCGCAGAACGGTAGTGTCGGCCATAAGCACGACATCGCCACCCACTGCCACCGACGCACCCGAAAAAGTGTGCGCAATGGAATGATAAGCTTCGGCCACAGTAGCGGGAGCAGCGGGGGAGGTCTTGACAAAATCGCGGGGATGCGCGCGAGTGAGATTGTAGCAGCTGATATACGCCATATATTTCATGAGTTTGGTATTATCGGAATATACAGGAGTATATGGGAAGCGGCCAGAATCGGCCAAGGCGATGAAGCCCGAGACGTTAAGCGTGGCGAAATCATCATCTGCCGCGGCACCGCCGGTGGCGAATTTCACGGTGCAGAGATGCTGCTGATCGGCACGCTGACGGCCGGTGACGACGGGTGTGCCGTCGGGATCGACGATAGGGAACATAGGCGATGCGAGTACCTGGACTGTGCCACCCGGATAATTCTCGGCCCACTGGCGTTCGCCCTCCATTATAATAGAATAGCCCT
>CAZHDH010000071.1:0-12615 GCA_964531245.1 uncultured Bacteroides sp.
TTGTAATATAGCGTGTTACAATTGTTTCAAAATGTTACATCTCTGTTACACGTGTATCACAGACACAATTCTGTGTAATATCTGTAACTGGGTTGTAACATGATTAACACCTTTAATTCTGTATGGCCGTGAACAAAAAAGTTGTAACTTTGCAGCAAATGAAGACCATAGGATATTGGATAGAAGCCATGCGGCTGCGCACCCTGCCGGTGTCGGTGGCCGGAGTGTTGATGGCTGTGGCGTGGGCGGTCGTAAATGACACCCTGAATGTATGGCCGGCAGTGCTGTGTATGGCTTTTGCCGTGCTCGCGCAGATTTCATCAAATTTTGCTAATGAGTATTTTGACTATAAGGCCGGGCGCGACCGTCCGGGCCGCGAGGGACCCCGCCGCGGGGTGACCGAGGGCGAGATTTCGCCGCGGGCTATGCTTGCGGCTACGGTAGCCACCCTTGCGCTGGCTTGCGCCGTGGGGCTGAGCCTGGTGGCATGGTCGGGGTGGTGGCTCGTCGGGGTAGGGGTTGCAGTGGCCCTGGGGGTGTTTGCATACAGCGCCGGGCCGTGGCCGCTTTCCACTCACGGATTGGGCGAAGTGGCCGTAGTGTTTTTCTTCGGCATCATCCCCGTGAGCTTTACGTATTATCTGCAGGCGCATCGGTGGCCCGAGGGGGTGCTGATGTCGGCAGTGGCCATAGGGCTGATGGGCGCGAATGTGCTCATTGTGAATAATTATCGCGATATTCCCGACGACCGCGCGGTGGGCAAGATGACCCTGGGGGTGAGATTCGGCGCCCGATTCCTGCGCGTGCTTTACCTCGTTAATGCCATATCGGCGGCGGCATTGCTGGTGCCCCTGAGCATGGCACTGGGTGTGGCGGGCTGGCTTATTACATTAATATATATAATAGCAGCCGCAGCCATCGTGCGGCGTATGGGACGGCTGAGCGGACGCGCGCTTACTCCCCTGCTCGGCATTACAGCCATGCTTATGTTTGCCGTGGCTCTGGCAGCCACCATTACAGCGGTATGCGTAGGATAAACCGGAATTTTGTTTCTTTCGCAAAACTTAACGCTCCACATTTGTGTATATATAAAGAATAACTTAACTTTGCTGCAAATTTTAGAACTTTCAACCAATGGAAAAAATTCAAGTGAATATTAAAGACGTGATGCAGACCGTATCAAAGGCCGACATCGAAGCATTGCGTCCCGAGGCTGAAGCCTCGCTTGCAAAACTGACATCAGGCACAGGTTTAGGCGCAGATTTCTTAGGTTGGGTCAAGCTGCCCACCGACACCACCGAAGCCCTCATAGACGATATTGCCCAGACAGGCCACGCCCTGCGCGAAGCTTGCGATGTGGTGGTGTGCATCGGCATTGGCGGTTCATACTTAGGTGCCAAGGCCGTGATTGAAGCCTTGGGTAATTCGACCGGTGTGACCGACGGCCCCCAGATTATGTTTGCCGGCCAGAATATCGGCGAAGACTATCTATATGAACTCCAGGAATACCTGCGCGGCAAGCGTTTCGGTATCATCGTTATAAGCAAAAGCGGCACCACCACCGAGCCCGCCATTGCCTTCCGTCTGCTCAAAGCGCAGCTTGAAGAGCAAGTGGGACGCGAAGCCGCATCCAAGCTCATCGTGGCTATCACCGATGCAAAGCGTGGCGCACTGCGTTCGCTCGCTACCACCGAGGGCTACAAGACTTTTGTGATTGAAGACAATGTGGGCGGCCGCTTCTCGGTGCTCACCCCCGTGGGTCTGCTCCCCATAGCCGTGGCCGGACACGACATTCACGGCCTGGTGCAGGGCGCGCGCGAATGCGAGAAAGCCACACTCAACGGCACCGATACCTCGGCACTCACCTACGCCATGACACGTAACGCCCTGTATCGTGCCGGCAAGAAAATCGAAATCCTGGTGAACTATAACCCCAAGCTCCACTATTTCGGCGAATGGTGGAAACAGCTCTATGGCGAGAGCGAAGGCAAGGACCACAAGGGTATCTTCCCCGCCGCCGTGGACAATTCCACCGACCTGCACTCGATGGGCCAATGGATTCAGGATGGCGAACGCACCATCTTTGAAACCGTTATCAGCGTGGAACGCACCCGCCACACCGTAGTGATCCCCACCGATGCCGACAACCTCGACGGCCTGAACTTCCTGGCCGGCAAGCGCGTCGACGAAGTGAACAAGATGGCCGAACTGGGCACCCGCATTGCCCACGTGGACGGCGGTGTACCCAATATGCAGGTGAGCGTCCCCGCTCTGGAAGCCGAATACCTCGGTCAGCTCATCTACTTCTTTGAGGCAGCCTGCGGCATAAGCGGCTATCTGCTGGGCGTGAATCCCTTCAACCAGCCCGGTGTTGAGGATTACAAGCGCAATATGTTCGCACTGCTCGAAAAACCCGGCTACGAGAAAGAAACCGAAGCCATCAAAGCACGCCTCTGATGACTCTGTCGCAGACTCCGGGACCAATCGGGGTGTTCGACTCCGGTTTTGGCGGGCTCACCGTGTTGGAGGAGCTCACCCGCAGTCTGCCCGATGCCGATTTTGTATATCTGGGCGATAATGCCCGCGCGCCATACGGGTCGCGATCGTTTGAGCTGGTCTACCGCTTCACGCTGGAAGCGGTAGAGCGGCTCTTCGCATTCGGGTGTCATCTGGTGATCCTGGCCTGCAATACCGCATCGGCCAAGGCATTGCGCAGCATCCAGCAGCGCGACCTGCCCGGAATCGACCCGCGCCGGCGTGTGTTAGGCGTGATACGTCCCACGGCCGAGGCTGTCGGCGGCTTGTCGCACACCGGCCATGTGGCCATCGTGTGCACCCCCGGCACAGCGGCATCCGGCAGTTATGAGATAGAGATCGAAAAATCGCATCCCGATTTCCATACATACGTGCACGCCTGCCCCATGTGGGTGCCGCTGGTAGAAAACGGCGAGCATACCGGCCCGGGAGCCGACTATTTCGTGGAGCGCGACGTGCGCGCCGCGCTGGGGGCACATCCCGATATTGACACCCTGGTGCTGGGCTGCACACACTATCCGCTGTTGCAGCAAAAGATAGAGCAATATGCACCGGCGGGAGTGAAGGTGGTGCGCCAAGGCACCATCGTGGCCCGCAGCTTGCTCGACTATCTGGAAAGGCATCCCGAAATGGACGCGCTGATTACCCGTGGCGGAAGTCGCAAATTCTACACCACCGATTCGCCCGAGCGGTTTGATCGCTTCGCCGGTGAGCTGCTCGGCTATCCCGTAAAGGCCGAAAAAATTACATTACCCTGACGTTTAACCATTTTCCCAAAACCCGAAACATATGTGGTCCACAATCCTGATAGTGACACTCGCGATAGTGTCGGTATTTATGACATTCACGCGCCGGTTGCCCGCTGCCGTGATGGCTTTTTTTACCTTTCTCATAGTACACTGGACCATCCACGGGTCGCTGAACTCGTCGATAATGTGGTTTTGGGGAATCGCTGCGGCCATCGTCACCATTAACAGCTACATAAGCAACCAGCCGCCGGTGGCCTCGCTGCGCTATTATGTGGTGGGAGGCGCGCTGGTGGGCACAGCCGTGGGAGCCGTCACCGAATCGATGGCCGCCCTGATAGTGGCAGGCGGAGCAGGGGCCGCGTTGGGGTGGTTTGCATTTACCCGCACCCCCGGCGGCACAATCAACGCCCCGGCTTCGCGCAAGCTCATGATGTGGGCCGATCTGGCCCTGCCGGCATTGGTTACATTCTACATCATAGCAATAGCATTGTTTCAACTCACCCTTGTAAGTGTAGCCGTATGAAGATATTCCGCCTGATCGCCATATTTACAATCCTGCTCAGCGCCACTGCGGCCGGCGCTGCCGTGCGCACCGCATTGGGCAAACCCGATCTGGAAGCAATACGCACAGCCACACTGGACGAATCGTCGCCACGATACTATCCGCGCCTGCTCAAGGAGTTCATGGCCAACGATACCACCATGACCGACGAAGATTTCCAGTATTTCTATTACGGATCGCTGTTTCAGGAAGATTACGACCCGTATCGTCCGCAGGTCAATCCCGACGAGGCCGCCCGCCTGGCACCGTTGTACAATAAAAAACAATGGTCGCGTGCCGAGCGTCGTCAGATTTTAGATTTCGCAATGGAAGCCCTGGCCGATAATCCCGTAAATCTGCGTCAGCTCACCAACCGTATTTTTGTTTACGAGCAAAACGGCAAATATGACCTTGCCAAGATCTGGCAGTATAAACTCAACCACCTGCTGCTGGTGATTGCATCGTCGGGCACCGGAATCGACCCCGAAAACGCCTGGCAGGTCGTGTATCCCCAGGATGAGTATGACTTCCTGAACCTTTCGGGCATCACCGTGCGCGAGGCCAAGTTTCAGCAACCTTATTACGATTATGTGGTGGTGAACCCCCGTACAGCAAATTCGCCTGAAGGTTATTACTTCAATATATCCGAAATCCTGCGACAGTATTACCTCAAACACCCCTCCGAACTGTGAAACGCACCACCTTGCTCATAGCCCTGCTCTGGGGATGCCTGATAATGGCAGCCCGGACATACACCCCGGCTCAGGTGCCCGATGTGCACCGCGCCGACCGCACCGCATACGTGGCCGACCCGTCTGATGTGCTCACTCCCACGGGGACGGCGCGCCTTAATGCCTCGCTCGATTCGCTGCGCCGAGGCCTCACTGTCGAACCTATGATAGTGGTGCTCCCCGCCATCGAGGATCCCGACGATGCATCGCAATTTGCCACCGATCTTTTCGAGCTGTGGGGAATGGGCAAGGCCGACCGCGACAATGGCCTGCTGATTCTGGTGGTGACCGAAACCCGCAAGGTGACAATCCGCACCGGTTACGGGCTTGAAGGTGCGCTCCCGGATATTACCTGCGGCCGCATAATCCGCAATGTGATAGCACCGCAATTCCGCGAGGGCGATTATTCCGCCGGACTTATCGATGCAGTGAACGTCATCAGCCGTATTCTTTCCGATCCCGATACGGCTGAGGAATATCGTTCCGGGCAGGCCGACGCCGACTTTTCCGGAGATGATACCGTGGACGATATGTTCCGCATCTGGATAATTACCTTTGCAATAATAGCGGTGATAATGCTGCTGCTTTTCCTTGCCGAGCTTTATGCAGTGCGCGGGCAGGATAGTTTCCGCAAATATACACGCCTTGTGAAGTTGCGTAATATATACCTGATATTGACGGCGTTAGGCATTGGTATACCAATAGTGGCCACCCTTCCGCTGCTGCTTTGCCTGCGGTCGTGGCGCAATCATACCCGCACTTGCCCGAATTGCGGTAAAAAAATGGTGAAACTCGATGAGGTCACCGATAATAAATACCTTACTCCCGCTCAGGATCTTGAGGAACAGATCGGTTCGGTGGATTATGATGTATGGCTCTGTCCCGCCTGCGGCGAGACAGATGTCTACCCCTTCCCGAGCAGCTCCAGTCCGTATTCAGAATGTCCGCGATGTCACGCGCGTACATATTATAAAGAGCGCGACCGTGTAATTCAACAACCCACACCCCTGACAGCCGGCACAGCCGTGACTGATTATCGCTGTGTCAACTGCCATTATACCAATGGCACGCCCTACAAGATTCCGGCCACGGGCGCAGCCGCCGCGGCTGCTGCAGCTGCCATCCTCGGCTCGCAAGGTCGTGGCGGGGGCGGATTCTCAGGTGGCGGAGGAACATTCGGCGGCGGATTCGGCGGGGGCCACACCGGTGGGGGCGGCGCTTCAGGCGGCTGGTAAGACCGGTGAACACCGGCGGTGAGCTGTTGATTTTCGGTGTTATGTGCGGTATTTCAAAAATATTTTGTACCTTTGTGCAAACTAAGACTTAGCCGTTTCTTAACACTAATATACATGGAATCATCTAATGTAAAGCAGCTCGAGAAAGTCGTCGTACGATTTTCAGGCGACTCGGGCGATGGCATGCAGTTGGCCGGCAACATTTTCACGAATGTATCGGCCGGTGTAGGCAATCAGGTATCTACTTTCCCGGATTATCCCGCAGAGATCCGCGCCCCGCAGGGGTCGCTGAGCGGTGTGTCGGGCTTTCAGGTGAGCGTGGGGCACGGGGTGCACACTCCCGGCGACCTCTGCGATGTGCTCATTGCCATGAATCCCGCAGCACTCAAGCAAAATATTAAATTTCTGAAACCCGGTGGCGTGGTAATCGTAGACATCGACTCATTCAAGGAAGCCGACCTGCGCAAAGCCCTCTTTACCACAGATGATCCCTTCAAGGAACTCGACATCAAGGCACAGGTGGTGGAAGTGCCCGTAACCACCCTTACCCGCAATGCCTTGGCCGATAGCGGCCTTGATCCCAAGAGCGTGGCGAAATGCCGCAATATTCTGGCTCTGGGTCTGGTGTGCTGGCTCTTTGACCGTCCCCTTGAAGCTGCCCGCAAGATGCTGGCCAATAAATTTGCTAAAAAACCGGCCGTGTTCGAGGCCAACTCGAAGGTGCTCGATGCCGGTTACGATTACGGGCACAATATCCACGCATCCGTTTCCACCTACCGCATTGATTCAGACGAACCCGTGCCCGGCGTGTACACCGACATCAACGGCAACACCGCTACAGCCTGGGGTCTGATTATGGCAGCCGAGAAAGCCGGACGTCCGCTCTTCCTCGGTTCATATCCCATCACTCCGGCCACCGACATCCTGCACGAGCTTGCCAAGCGTAAGGATCTGGGTGTCAAGGCTATTCAGATGGAAGACGAAATCGCCGGCGTGTGCTCGGCTATTGGTGCGTCATACGCCGGCAATCTGGCCGTGACTTCCACTTCGGGTCCCGGTCTGGCTCTGAAGAGCGAAGGTATCGGCCTGGCTGTTATGGCCGAGCTGCCCCTGGTGGTGATTGATGTGCAGCGTGGCGGCCCCTCTACCGGCCTGCCCACCAAGACCGAGCAGACCGACCTGTTGCAGGCTCTCTATGGCCGTAATGGTGAATCGCCCCTGGCTGTTGTGGCTGCCGCTACTCCCACCGACTGTTTCACAATGGCTTTTGAAGCGGCCCGCATAGCTGTGGAACACATGACTCCCGTGATCCTGCTCACCGATGCCTTTATCGGCAATGGCTCAAGCGCATGGCGCATACCCACCGCCGACGAATATCCTGCAATCCGGGTGCCTTACGTAAGTCCCGAAGCCCTGAATGCCGGCTGGCGACCCTACGACCGCGACGAAAATACCAAGGTGCGCTCGTGGGCCATCCCCGGCACCGAGGGAGCGACACACCGCCTGGGCGGTCTGGAAAAAGACTATGTGACCGGTGCGATCTCAACCGACCCCGTAAATCATGAAAAAATGGTGCAGACCCGCCGCGAGAAAATTGCCCGCATAGCCGACGATATTCCTGCCCTTGAGGTAATGGGCGATCCCGATGCCGACACCCTGCTCATTGGCTGGGGCGGTACATTCGGCCACCTCATCACAGCCACCAATCATCTGAACGGCGAGGGCGTGCCCACCGCGCTGGCGCATTTCCGCTACATCAACCCCCTGCCTGCCAATGCCCTCGACGTAATCCGCCGCTACAAGCGCGTGATTGTGGCCGAGCTCAATACCGGTATGTTTGCCGATTATCTGCAAAGCAAGCTCCCCGGGGTGGAAATTCATCGTATCAATAAAATTCAGGGTCAGCCCTTCCAGGTATCGGAAGTGGTGGAAAAGGTTAAAGGGATCATTGCTCAATAAACACAGCTATGGAAAACGAAAACAAAACATATACAGCCGCAGATTATAAGAGCGACCAGAACGTGCGCTGGTGTCCCGGCTGCGGCGACCACGCCATACTCAACACCCTTCACAAGGCTATGGCCACACTGGGGGTTCCCCCTCATCTCACCGCCGTAATCTCGGGTATCGGCTGCTCATCGCGCCTGCCCTACTATATGAACACCTACGGCTTCCATACCATTCACGGACGCGCTGCAGCTATTGCCACAGGCTTCAAGGTGGCCAATCCGCAGATGACTGTATGGCAGATTTCAGGCGACGGCGACGGCCTGGCTATCGGTGGCAATCACTTTATCCACGCTATCCGTCGTAATATCGACATTAATATCATCCTTTTCAATAATAAGATTTACGGACTCACCAAGGGACAGTACTCGCCCACATCCGACCGCGGATTCGTGTCGAAATCGTCGCCCTACGGCACGGTTGAAGATCCGTTTATTCCCGCAGAGCTGTGCTTCGGTGCCCGTGGCAATTTCTTTGCCCGCAGCATTGACGTGGAGCTGGCCGTATCGCAGGAGGTGCTGGTGGCGGCCGGTCGTCACAAGGGTACTTCAGTTACCGAAATCCTGCAAAACTGCGTGATATTCAACAATGGTATCCATAACCCCATCACCGACCGCAGCGTGCGTGCCGAAAAGACGATTCACCTGCGCCACGGCGAAAAGATGCTGTTTGGCGCAAATAACGAAAAAGGTCTTGTGCAGGACGGCTTCGGCCTCAAGGCTGTGACTGTGGGTCAGGACGGCTACACTATTGACGATGTCCTGGTGCACGACGCCCATACGCCCTCCAACTTCCTGCACCAGCAGCTTGCAATGATGGACGGCGAAAGCCTGCCGCTCGCTATCGGTGTGATTCGCGACGTTGAAGCTCCCACCTACGATGATTCCGTGACAGAACAGGTAGCCACAGTCCGCGCCAAAAAAGGCTTCGACAGCCTGCGCGATATGATCCTGGCCGGCGAGACCTGGACCGTAGAATAAACCACTGACAACCAGTATATAACCCGGGGGCTGTGCCAAAATTGGCGCGGCCCCCTCGGTATCTTGATAAGATGTTGCGTATCAATGAATTGTAGCGTGCGTCCTTAGATACGTGTTAACGCGCGATGAGTGTGTCATTTTTTTAACTCGAGAAGCGGACACACGGACTGTTTGTTCTTGCAATATGCAGTAATTCAGTTGATTAACGCGCGGAATAGTAACCCTGCGGCGCGCTTCCACACTGCAGAGCGGCGTAGCCCCCGTTGGGACGACGCGGAACGCGGTCAATCTTCTGTAGCCGACTCTTATTTTACGATCTGTTATCGGGCGTCTTATTAAGTAAAAAGGGGGCGAGTTTGTTAATTAACAATTTTTTACGTGCGAATTTATTGCCATATCAAAAATAGTTACTAACTTAGCGGTCACAAATCTCTCCCCCTTATCTATAAGGCAACGAATTTGAAAAAAATTAAACCAATTAAAATAACCTTAACCTCTCAGACTATGAAGAAAGCATTACTCTTCGCATCTATGGGTCTTCTCGGCCTTTCTGCTGCTGCTCAGGGTGTTGACCCCGTACAGTATGCTGCTAAAGAAGGCTATACCCTCAAAAACCTCTGGCTCTATGCTGCCGGTAACGGCGTTGACGGCGTTGCAATCAACGATTGGAACGAACTCACAAACAAAATGGCCAACCCCGGTAAAGCGACTATGGCTACCCGCCTTGGCGACTATGTTTACATCTCTTGCTCTCAGGACTACAAGGTAGGTGAAGACGGCGCTACTGTTGTAGATCACGGCGGTCACCTCCTCGTGCTCGACGCAAAAACCGGTAAGTTTGTAAAAGATCTCAAACTCACCCTTGATGGTGCTCCCTACGCTGACCTCATCTGCGCTAACTGTATCGGTGTTGACGACTTCGGTCACCTCTGGATCACTCCCTATGTATCCAGCACCTACTCAATCAGCGAAGCTACAGGTGAAGAAGTTATTAAACCCGTTCCCCTGTATATGGTTAACACCGAAACCGGTGAAATGACCAAGATCTACGATTTCGCTCTCGATGCAATTGAAGGTCCCGAAGGCGGCGGCCGTGTTGACTACTGCGACGTATCCGGTGACATCACCCGCGAAAAAGCTCGCTGCGTATTTATGGCTATCCCCAACGAACTCGCCGTTGTTACCGCTTGGCACAGCGAACAGGGTTCTGACGAATGGGATATCGACGTAAGCGAAGACTGCGAATACAACGTTATCAAGTGTGAAGAAACCTATCCCGCCGACCAGGTTGCTTGGAACTACTCTCCTATGGTAGCTATCGTCGGTGACGACGAATTCTCAGGTGAAAACTTCTACACCGACGGTCACACCACCCAGCCCGTGCTCTACGATAAGAGCGGTGAAATGCTCGGCAATCTCTCTGGTCACACTCCTGCAGCTGACGCTACTGCCGACGACGATCCCTGGGTAGGCTTTATGCCCGGTCTCCAGGCCAACGGTGTTCGCGAATTCGGCCTCGGTGGTGATCGTTTCCTCGCTTACGCTGTAACCTTCCCCGATGAAACCAACCTCGGTGGTGAAATCGCTATCGTTAAGCTCGACGAAAACGCTTCTACTGAAAACGCTACTCCCCTGTGGCGCGCTCCCCAAGGCCACCTCGGTATCCGCAAGGGTGAAGGCCGTTTCAGCCACTCTATCAACATCTCTCCCGTAATGCAAGATGCTAACGGCAAACAAGCTGTTGAAATTATGGTCTACAAGGATGTTAACGGTATCGGTCTCTACCTCATGGCACAAGACGGTTACGAAGGTCAGGGCATTGCTGACGCTGTAGCTGACATCACTGCTAACGGTCCCGTTAAGTTCTTCAACCTCAACGGTGTTGAAGTTGACCAGAACAACCTCACTGCCGGCGTATACGTTACCCTCCAGGGCGGCGTTGCCAAGAAAGTTGTTATCAAATAAGATTAACTTCCGACTTTAATACCAAGGGCTGTGTCGATTTCCGGCACGGCCCTTCATTTTTTAGATATGCGTCTGCCTATTTTTATTAATACCTGCCTGATGTGTGGCCGTCCGCTGCTTGATGCCGAGCAACATTTGTGCACGCTGTGTGGGCTGAGTCTTGAATCCCCGGTATTCGGCCCCGGCGAGATGCTCAGACGTTTCGGTGCCGAGAAACACATTGCCGCGCATCACTCGCTCTTTATTTACAGTCACGACGAGGTACCTGCTGCGATGATTCGTGCCGGGAAGTATAACGATCGCCCGCAGTATTTTGCAACGCTCGGCCGGCTGCTTGCCGCACGTTTATGTATCTCGAAAGCACTGACTGGGGTGGACGCTCTGGTGCCTGTGCCCATGCACTGGGTAAAACAGATGCGTCGCGGGTATAATCAGACACATATCATTGCCCGCGAAATATCGCGCTTGTCTCACATACCGGTTGTGAAAGCTCTAAAAGCTCGCAGGAGTCACGCGAAACTGGCCGGTTCCTCAGCCCGGCATCGTGCCGCTGCTGTGTCAGGAATCTTCGCCCCCGTGAGACCCGATGTATTGGCCGGGAAAAACGTAGCTATTATCGACGATGTGCTTACCACCGGCAGTACTCTCACCCAAGCAGCCCGCGCAGCTATTTCGGCGGGTGCTGTGAGCGTGATTACCATAACATTGGGTACCGCGCCGTCATAACACGTGCGATTGCCATTTTTTTATGTTTGCTGTCGTACAATTGCTATTCTTGGGCAAAATCGAAAACGCGCACGGTTAAAATTTGGTTACAAAATGTTCAAAGGCTTGTTACAGCGTTGCAAGAAAGCTCTTTTTTTGGTAACTTCGCGATACAAAAATATGATTGGATGGACCTCTCTGCAGGATTAGGAAATATTTTAATAATTGACGACGATAAGAAAATTACCGATCTCTTGCTGCTCAATCTTGACAGCGAGGGATATAACGTTAATGTTAAATCTTCCACATCTGAAATTGACATTAAAGATCTCAGCGATATACAGCTTATATTGGTTGATGCCGCCCACCAAACACCCTCCGGTATCCAATTTATCGAGAGCCTGAAAGAAACTCCCGAGGGCGAGCACATCAGCATAATATATTATTCAAACTTTAACTCGGAACGCGCATTTATCGATGCCCTGGATGCCGGCGCCGACGACTCTGTATCCAAGCCTTTCTCGCTCCGTGAACTTTTGGCACGCATACGCGCCGTCCTGCGTCGTCGCAAAGCTGTGCAACGCACGCAGGCCGAACCGGTTACTGTTATCACCTGGGGCGATATGCGTATTGACCTCAAGCGCAAGACGGTAACAATTGAAAATGAGTTTGTAAACCTGTCTAACACCGAGTTTGCCATTTTCGAACTACTGATTCGCAATCGCAACGCCTACACATCGCGCGTTGAGATTTTCCGCAATATCTGGCCCGAAGGTACCGGTGCCAACGAACGCATCGTAGACACAAACATATCGCGACTGCGCCGCAAGCTCGACAACTATGGCGCAATTATCACCAACCGTCCCGGCCTTGGATATATCCTAAAGCCCGACGCCCTGCAATTATAATACTTTTGCTAATCATCACGAAGTGGCGCGTCCCCGCACCGGGTGCCAGATCGCTCTGCGGGGTGGGATTCGCACCGGATGGTTGCTGTTCGTAAATATCCAATGAGTTGAGTATCAGAACGGTAGGGACGCAAAAATTTTTGCGTCCGCGTCCGGATGGGGGTTCACCGTCCAGTGGAGTGACGCTGCTCTGCAGTGTCAGGTGCGCGCCGGATGGAGGGATGCAAATTGGCCTCCAGCTGAGGACGCAAAAATTTTT
>CAZHDH010000072.1:0-12040 GCA_964531245.1 uncultured Bacteroides sp.
GTGATCGAGCTCCGATCCAACGACGTCGCACCCTTCATCTACTTCCAGTTCTAAGCCCCGCGTTCCACAAAGTCGGTCTGTATAGAGAGTCGCGCATAAATGTGCAAATATTACACATTATGCGCGACTCTCCGGCTTGTTACTATTTGTATAGATGGCCTAAAACCTGCGGTACTGATAGAGCAATTCGTCTTCTACTACTAAATCGATAAAGAAGCCGTCGTGAAGGTCTCTTTGCTTATCAAGCTCCTTGCCGTTGAGAATAAGATTACCGCTGTTTTTTATTTTTTTAAATTTTTCAAGAAAAATATTTGGAAATTTGATATTGATGTCGTAAATTTGCGCAAACCATAAATCTACAACCAGTACAATCCACCCTATATAGTTCTTTACATTATTCTTACTTTCTTTTATTTTGCTTTCTATTTACTGCATATAAAAGAAGTATCAATGCTATTTACAGGACTATATACCTATAACCAAAAAAATATATTGTAAGAGTCCCATTGCAAAACATCAAATTATTAACCAAATCTTTTACCATTCCCGTATCAAATCAACTCAAATCACCACAGTATCCGCCAAAGTTACAAGCAGCTGTACTTTGCCATTAACCTTTTACCTTAATCATTAACACGATTAAAACCATGAAAAGAACTAATCTTATGTTAGGTTTCTTAATCCTAACTGTTCAGGCTGTTTTGGCTCAAATAAGCCATACAGCCACCTTTGACCCGTCTGAGGTCAAAGTTACCGAAACCTTAAACGAATTTGGCGATTCGGTAATCTCCGTATCCTATCCGTCTTTGACACAATTTGAAAAAGACGGAAATCTACTTCCCACTCAAACAATTAACTTTATTGTACCGGCAGACGCATATTCTTTCAAGCTGAATGTAACCACGTCTGATGAGATTGAAATTGCAGCTCCAGCACTGCTGAAAACTTCAATTAATAAAAACGGTAAAACTGAGTCATTCCCAGAGTCAATTTTTACGTCAAACAGTTCGTATGTTGGCTTTGATAAGACCGGTTACTTTGCAGGTGAATATCAAATTGTTACAGTACAAATTTTGCCTGTGATTCCATCCAACGATCTGGAAAATTTGATTCTCGCTAAAAATATTTCATTTACTCTTTCATGGACAACGAACGAGGAGGCCTTAAAAAATATTGTTCGCTCATCTAATAAAGATTATCGTTTGAGAAAACGATATGAACTTGCCTCTCTGGTTTTGAATCCGGAATCAATAGACGTATTCTATCCTGAAGATCCGTCTATTCAAACTGATGATCCTTTAAAAGAAGGTACTAACGAGTATGTAATAATTACCCCCGAACGCTTTGTTCAAAGCTTTCAACGACTGATAAACATTTACGATAACAAAGGTTACACTACTCGTATTTATAAATTGGAAGAAATATTAAAGTATTATCAAGGAGACTTTCAACTTACTGATAATCCGGCCAAAATAAGGCAATTCATTCGTGACCAATATAAAATTAACGATCTGCAGTACGTGCTTCTTGCAGGTCCCTATCCCGAAATGCCTTGCAGATACTACCTCGGCGATATACCCACAGATTTTTATTATAGTGAATTAAATAGTCGATGGGAACAGTCAAACGGTGGCTATGAACCGGTTAGCCGTGACGTGTATGCTGAAGTTAATGTTGGCCGATTACCCGTATCAGACATCAAGCAGATCGAAACATATATTGACAAATTATTAGTCTATGAATATCAGTATGATAAGACAGATATCAGTTATCTCTCTAAAGCTGTACTGACTCGTCAGAATAACAACCCTGATACACAGAGTTATATAATGGATGACTTTAACAATTCTGTACTGAGTCCATTTTTCGAACTTTTCGATACCGAAAATCGTCTTGATTTATCGGCGTCCCCGGGAAGTACGCTTAATGGCAATACAGTCATCAATGAAATGAATAAATTCCCTGCAGTAGTTCATAACTTTATAGGTGAAGGAAATCCCGGGGGCGTTGGTATTAGATATACTCCTGAAAATGGAACTTTTGGCGTTGTTGCACTGCAATCTAATCCATCCCATTATGTTAAGGAATCAGCAAATGGACTTAACAATCTCTCCAATGCATCATACCCGGGGTGGTGCTATAGTATGGCTAATCTCTTAATGCCGTTTGATAAAGTACCGGGATATGATGTAAATTTGAACTTTGGAGAGTCTTATTTATTTGGTGGTAATTATGGAGGCGTCCTATTTTTAGGAAACACCCGAGAATCAGCCATCAATGTAGAAAAAATTGCAATCAGCAACTTTTTCTACCTCTTAGAGTATTCACTTAATAATCAAAACCAATCCAAAAAAGGACTGATTGGTAGTGATTTACTGAATTTTGCGAAGAGTACTCCACCTATATCATTCTTTGACACAATGATGAAGAATGTCTTGGGTGACCCTTTAACCGTATTATGGTGCGGTACACCTACTAAGGCCGACTATAAACTTACATCAACCTATAAAGGGAAAACTTTCTCGGTTAATAACCTATCTACTTATTGGTTAGGTTACAATAGCTTAGATATGGTAGGTAAGGTTGAAAGTATTCAGTTTGACAACAACTCTACCAACCATGACCTTAAGGTAAATACACTTGTAACAGTCTTTGGAAAAAATATTGTCCCGGTAATGTTACCTGTATATATACAAAATTTCCGTTTTCAATATGGAACCCAAAACAACTTACTTGTAAATGATCTTTATGCACGTTCTGATTTAGATTCATCTGCACCTACTGGTAACGTTATTTTTGGCCATGACGCAGTTGTAGAGATAAATGCATTCGGGATGGTTGACTTAGATTATGGCACTGTTTTTGAATCAGGAACACAAGTTACCATAAATTCTAAGAAAGAAGTTTGGTTAGGACATTTTAACGTTCCGGCAGGAGCAAAACTTCATGTTAGTGCTCCCAAAATCACTTGGCCTGAAGATCATGTCACATTTAACTCTAAGGCAGATGTGGTTCTTATTGAAAATGGTAAACAGATTTACCCGAAATCATCAAAAAAACTGTCAAGAGCTAATTCCGACACTCTCCCACCGATGGTAGTAGAGGGTCGCACTTGGTGGTATAACGCTAATTATTGGCCGCATCTTGTGCGCGAAGTGGGTTTCAGAATAGAGGCACCGGTAGAAATTGATGGTGAGGAATGGTATCCTGTTAATAGGATTCGTATGGCTTCAAAACAAGAAGAATACGAATATGAGCAAGAAATACCTGTACTTATGAATCCCGATGAACCGTGGATAATAGATGAATCACCGAGACATATGTGTTATATACGCCAAGACGGAGCTACGATTCATTCGAAGATTTCTTATGAACAATGGAGTGAAGATGACTTTTTCTCCACGGTAATGTTCGGCCCATTTAAGCTATTATACGAAATTATGCCTATAGATCCCAGTTCCAGCTATGAGCTGATATATGATATTTATGGACCGGAAGGATCGGAAATCGAATATGTATGCGACAGAGAATTTATTAATTTCGACGGAATAGATTGCGGTACTCAAAAAGTAATATATCGAGTAAGCGAAGTAGACGAAATCGATAATTCGGGATTTAACTACGATTCATATACTCTTATGTTTCGTGGTTGGGAAGGATCTATTAAAGGAGCAACTTGGTGCAAGAGTATTCCTCAATTCGGATGGATTACTACCGTACCCGTGCCAGGTTTTGACTTTGGGCCTTTTTACGAAACTGATTTCGTAGGAAGTTCTGATATTTTCTTCGCTCCTCAATGGACTTTTGGCGGTCGAAATTTCGATAGCTTTGATCTATCCCCATGCCTGCGCTACGTCACTGATGCCGATAATAATATATTGTACGAGCATATAGGTGGCCTGAAGCTTTGGGAGCTGACCGAATCAGGGGTAGAAGATGCCTGGGTGGAATCGGAATCTGCCGATGTGCAGTGGTACACCCTCGATGGCCTGAAAATCACGGAGCCTACCTCGGCCGGTATCTATATCCGTCGCCAAGGCTCAAAGACCCAAAAGGTGGTAGTTCGTTAAAAAGGATTATTTAATTAGGAAAGACTCTTGCTGCGATATTGCGGCAGGAGTCTTTTTCTTAAGTAACTCTCAAAAATTAGTTTATATTATTGGATATATTTTAAACCCTGCGGGTCGATATATCCTTGCTTGTCTTGACGCGCCTTTTGTTCTTTTCGCTCAGTCATGTAGCTCGCTACGCTCCTTTGCTCAAAGAACAAAATGCATCGTCAATCCTACGCAATTCTATATCGTCTAATTTTTAAGAGTTACTTAGCTGGTATGAAGCGTAATTTTAACTTTTCATATAGGCTTTTTTCAAGAAAGGGTGAAGAAGGTTGCGGGGGTGGAATATTTTGTTTAACTTTGCGGTGGCTTTGTGGGGCGCGTGTCCCATGGGAATCAGGTGTGAATCCTGAACAGTACCCGCTGCTGTAATTTGCCGAGCTAACGGACTTTTGTGCCACTGCCCCGCGGGGGTGGGAAGGCGTCCGGAGGGCGGTTGGCAATAAGTCAGAAGACCGACAATGCCATAGTTCATATCAACAGCCTGCGGGATTATTGGCTGGAACGGCCCGGAATGCGATGACGCGGAGTGCCGCAACCGGGTGTTTCTATAAGTCTTGCAGCTGAATTAATAACCAAGTAATTACACTCAAGATGAGTAGATTTTCATTTTTTAAATCAATCGTAATGATTGCAGCAGCGACCGGGTTTGCAGCCTGCTCAAGTGATGAACCCGAAAACGGCGGTGAAAAACCGGGGACTGACCCATCGGTGCCCGCTACTTCGCTGTTCGTGATCAACGAAGGCGCCTTTATGCAGAGTAATGGGTCGCTGTCGCTCTACAACACCAAGACTTCAACTATCAGCAACGATATATTCCGCGAAGCCAATGGCTTTGGCCCGGGCGATGTGGTGCAGTCGATGACTATTGACCCGGCCAACCCGTATGCGTGGCTTGTGGTGAACAACTCGCAGGTGATTTTTGCCATTGACCCCGATACCTTTGAGGAACGAGGCCGTATCGCCGGCGACATCGTATCGCCCCGTCAAATGCTTTTTATCAATGAATCAAAAGCTTACGTATCGCAATTCTACACCGACGACATCGCCGTGGTGAATCCCAAGACTTTCAGCATCACCGGCCATATCAAATATCCGATTGCCGAGGACGCGTCGGCTTCCACCGGCGAGATGGTACGCGTGGACGAGTATGTATATGTGTGCTGTCCCAACTATAACAACGCTGTGCTGAAGGTGGATACCGCTACCGATAAGGTGGTGGACGTATGCTATCCCGGCATACAGCCGGCACACATAGTCAAGGACGCATACAACCACTTGTGGGTGCTCTGCGACGGCGGTTATGACGGCTCTCCTTACGGATACGAAGCTCCCAAGCTGGTGCTTATCAGCACTATCGATTTTGAGGTGAAGCAGGAATACACAATGAATCTGGGCGACTATGTGAGCGCGCTGGCTATCGACGGCACAGGCGAACGCCTCTACTGGATCAACGGCGGAGTGTACACGATGACCATCGACAGCCCCTCGCTGCCCGACCAACCCTACATTAAAGCCGACGGCTACTTCTACGGCATTACCGTAGACCCCGACAACGGCGAAATCTATGTAGCCGACGCTGTGGATTTCTCGCAGCCCGGACGTTTGTTGCGCTACTCGAAAAACGGACAGGAACTGCTCTCGACCGTTACGACCGGTGTGTGTCCCCACGCATTCTGCTGGAAATAATTTTTTATGAAAAATAGATTGTGGTTTGCCGCCGCCGGAGTGCTGGCTTCCCTGGTCGCAACGGCCGGTGAACCGGTGGCTCTGCGCGGCATAACTGCAACCGCACGCCCCGCGCGCACAATCGGTGTGGAAATGACTCGCATCGATTCCACCACCCTGCGCACATCGCCGGCACAAAGTATGGCCGATGTGCTCACATTCGGTTCGGCGGGGTATATAAAATCATACGGACGCGCATCGGTGGCCACGCTTACGTTTCGCGGCACATCGCCCTCGCATACGGCTGTGATGTGGAACGGTATGCGCATATCATCGCCGATGTTGGGTTCCACTGATTTTTCTACCATACCTTCCTATCTGATCGACAGCGCCACGCTGCTTCACGGCTCGTCGTCGCTTACCGATACCGACGGGGGCATCGGGGGACTCGTGAATCTGAGCACTGCCGCCGGTGAAAATTCAGGCGACAAACCATTTGGATTTCAAGCCGTGCAGGGCTATGGATCGTGGAATACCGTCGATGATTATGCCCTGGTGCGCTGGCAGCGAGAGCGAGCCACGGTGTCGGCCCGTGTGAGTTATGCGCGCTCTGACAACGATTTCAAATTTGTAAATTACGATAAAAAGGAAAATATTTACGGCCCGGATCATCAGATTATCGAATCGTATTACCCTACCGAGCGCAACCGCAACGCCGCGTTTCACGACCTGCATGCAATGGCTTCGGCAGAGATCGACGGCGGATCAACCGGCCGCTGGAACGCGGATGTATGGTGGATGAACTCGTATCGCGAACTCCCACTGATGACCACCGACTATTCCGCCACTGAAGCCAATTTTGAAAACGCCCAACGCGAGCGCACATTGCGCGCCGTAGCACGTTGGAACAAAAACATATCCGGTGTGACCATAAACGCCTCGGCCGGGATGATTTTCAGCGACCTGCATTACGATTCCTCACGCGAAATGGGAGCAGGAATCACATCGGTACTGACCCGAAGCATCACACGCCAGCGCACAGCTTACGCATCTGCCGGAGCCATCTGGCTGCCGCGGCAAAATATTGTATTGCAAGCAGATGTTGATTTCTATTACCACAATACTTCAAGCACCGATTATGCGCCTGCGGCCGGACCCAAGGAATATGGCGGTCACCGACCCGAGACAAGCGTAATGCTATCAGGCAGATGGCGCCCTACACCACGCGCCGGGCTGGGACTGATTGTACGTGAACAGATTTACGGACACACGGTGGCTGCTCCGGTGCCGGCTGTCTTTGCAGAATACCGCCTGCTGGCCGCGGCCGATATGTGGATCAAGGCTTCCGGGAGTCGCAACTATCGGGTGCCCACGCTCAACGACCTGTACACATTGCCCGGTGGAAATCCTGATCTGAAAGCCGAACAAGGTTGGACGGGCGATATTTCGCTATCGGCATCCACAGCTGCCACTGCTCCGGTTAAAGTGAGCGGAAGTGCCGGGGTGTTTGGATCAAGAATTACCGATTGGATTCAATGGCTGCCATCGCCCCGCGGATTTTATGTGCCACGTAATGTTCACCACGTGAATGCCACGGGTGTCGAAGCCTCCCTGACAGCATCGGCCACAGCCGGGGCGTTGAAGTTATCGCTCACGGCTTCATATACTTACAGCCGTAGCATTAACCGCGGCGAAGGCATCGGTGCGGGCGATATGAGTGCAGGCAAGCAGTTGCCATACGTGCCGCGACACGCTGCTTCGGGCATATTTCGGGTGGATTGGAAACGCTGGACGCTCACCTTTATGTCGCAGGCGTATAGCCGACGTTACGCGCTGTCGAGCAACGCTGTGACACCGGGGTCGGACCTCGCCGGGTATAGCCTGAGCAACATCACACTGGAACGCCCCGTGACCATCAGTAAAATACAGCTGCGCCCCCGCGTGGCAATCAATAATTTGTTTGACCGCCGCTATCGCACGGTGCTGTCGCGCCCTATGCCGGGCATCAATTTCGAAGCTTTCTTAGGGGTGGAGTTTTAGGATATCCTCGACAGCCGTGTCGGGATTTACAAAAATTGCAGGTCGAACCCCGGGCCTGGCAAGCCATGTCAGTTGCTTTTTTGCATATACACGAGTGTTTTTTGCCAAGCGATCAAAGGCTGTGGAGCGGTCGAGTTTTCCGTCAAACATATCAAACATCTCCTTAAGTCCCACGGTGTTGAGCGAATTAAGGTGGCGGAGGTGAAACACACTGCGCGCCTCGTCTTCAAGGCCGGCCTGACGCATCAACTCTACCCGGCGATTTATGCGGTCAAATAACTCGTGTCTCGGCCGGTCAATGGCCACCTTTATAATATCGAAATCACGCTGGGTGCGCCGTGCCCCGAGCAGGCTACTATAAGGCACACCCGCCTGCAGGCAAATTTCGAGCGCGTGAGCCACCCGACGCGGATTGTTGCGGTCAATAGTCGCTGCGCCCTGAGGATCAAGATTTTCAAGCAATGCCAACACCCCCGGCAATCCGTGCTGCTCCAATAGGTCGAGCACCCGGCGGCGCACGGCATCGGAAATGGTGGGAAGGTCGTCGATACCATCGGTCAGGGCATCGACATACATCATCGAACCACCGCACACCACCGCACATCCATCACGATCCAGCAACCCTGGAAGCAGCTGCATGGCATCGTGCTCAAACTGGGCCGCGCTATAATAGGAATCCAGCGGCAGGGTGGCCACAAAGTTATGATGTACGCGCGCCAGCTCCGCGGGAGTCGGTGCAGCCGTGGCTATTGGTATCCCGGAGTATATCTGACGCGAATCGGCAGAAATGATGTCGCACCCGAGGCGCTCGGCCACATCAATGGCCACAGCCGTTTTGCCCGAGGCCGTGGCACCTGTGATCACAATTACTGCCGGTCGATCCATAACTAAACATTATGAGCCGGGCGCAAACCCGGCTCGAAAAGCGTATATGAGCGGCAAACGAGGCTCGAACTCGCGACCCTCAGCTTGGGAAGCTGATGCTCTACCAACTGAGCTACTGCCGCATGCTGCTGCAAAGGTACACATTTTGCGCGTTTTGGCCAACAATCCGGCCGAAAAAATCACTTTGCAGGTCGGTAAAAAAGTGTCACCCGGGGGCAGGAGGCCAGTCGGGTGGCTTCGGCCGATATATCGGCGGTTGTGACTTGACGCTGCAGAGCCACGGTGTCGTTGATATCCTCGCCGTGCATTACTGCCATAGCAAGATTCTGCGCTTTGGATAGAGCATCGAGGTTGCTAAGGGCAAAGGTTGATGCAAAGCGGTTGAGGGTGCGTTCGAGTTCGTGAGTGGTTACATTGCCCGGAGCGGAGAGCGCTTCCAGTTGGCCAACGATAGCCCGGGCAGCTTCCTCAAGCGCTTCAGTAGTATCCTGCGCCACGCGGGCGGTAAGCATCAGGAAGCCCGGCCCCTCGCTTCCGACGATTGAGGCATCGGCGTCAATGATCGAACCATTGCCGTCGGCTATCAGATTGCGATACATACGGCTTGAGCGGCCGGCCGACAGCAGGTCGGTAATGCAATCGGCTGTGCGATATTCCTTGGTGCCGTAAGCACTCATCGGAATTGCCACCACAACCATGGGCACCGGTGCATTGCCAAACACTTCCACCTTGCGCGATTGAGCCGGATAGCCCGGATCGATATTGGCACGGGCAGGGATATTACGCGCCGGGATGTCGCCAAACCATTGCTGCACCAGGCGTTCGCCTTCTTCGTAGGGCACATTACCCGATATGGCCAGCACAGCATTGTCCGGCGCGTAATGGGCGTAGAACCATTGGCGCACATCATCGTCGGTCACCGCAGCGATATGGTCAGGAGTTTTACCGATTACAGGCCATGAATATGGGTGGTCGGCACTATAAAGAGCCTCGCGCAGGCGATGCATCAGCAAGCCGTAGGGGCGGTTGAGACACTGCTGCTTGAATTCCTCGATCACCACGCTGCGCTGCACCTCCAGAGCCTCGTGGCGGAAACTCAGAGCCTGCATACGGTCGCTTTCAAGATATAGACCCGTGGCGATATTAGCCGCGGGGAGGACATCGAAAAAGTTGGTAAAATCGCTGGAAGTCCAGGCATTAGATTGTCCGCCGGCCTGCTGGAGCACGTGGTCGAAAGCCTCGACATGCCGGCTGCCGCCAAACATCAGGTGCTCAAACAGATGTGCGATGCCCGTGAGGGAGCGGCGCTCGTCGCGGGCCCCTGTATTATAAAGCACATCGACCGCCGCCATCACCGTGGCGGGGTCGTAATTGTGCACCACCCGCAGGCCGTTCGGCAGTGTATAAGTCCGGAAATCAATCATCGGTTTACTCAGCGAGCACCTTCATCTTGATAATGCGGATATCCTCGGTGGGACGGTCGGAACGGTCGGTTTCAACCTTCTCGATTTTGTCAATTACATCCATACCGCTGATAACTTCGCCGAACACGGTATAAGCACCGTCGAGGTGGGGCGCACCTCCCACAGTGGTGTAAGCCTCGCGCATTTCATCGGTAAGTTTGAGCGGGTTCTTGGCCACGATTTCTTCAGTCTGTGCAATTAGCTGCTGCTGCAAGTCGCGGAGGCCCTGCTGGTTGCCGGCGGCCTGAAGGGAGTGGATTTCATCCATGTGCTCGGCGGCCAGGCCATTGAATGTGCTCTGGAGCTGCTGGTTGTGCAAGTTTTCTTCAAGACGCGCAATCTGCGATTCGGGCACCTTCTGGCCGGTAACAACATAGAACTGCGAGCCCGACGAGCGCTTTTCAGGATTTACCTGGTCGCCCTGACGCGCGGCCGCCAGAGTGTAACGTTTGTGGAAGTGCTTCGGGAAAAGGATTTCAGCCTCGATTGTGTAACCGGGGCCACCGGCACCAAGACGCTGACCGGGAGCGGCCTTTTTCGACTCAGGGTCGCCGGCCTGCACCATAAATTCGTTGATTATACGGTGAAATAGAGTACCATCATAGTATCCTTCGTTTACGAGCTTCACGAAGTTGTCGCGGTGCTTGGGGGTGTCGCCATAAAGAAGGATGGTGAAATTACCCATCGTGGTTTCCACCTCAACTTTGGCCGAAGTGGTGTCGGGAGTTTGATTAGTGTTGATGTCAGTCATATCTTCGATATTATTATCGGGAGCGGCTGCTTGAGATTTAGAGCAAGCCGAGGCAGCAGTCATTAGCCATAAAGCCGCAGCCGCCATAATTATTTTTGTTGCTTTCATAACGTGTCAGAGGGGAAAGAAGTTTTAGAGAGAGTCGGGCTTGGGGAAAAGACGCTTGAAAATACGTCGGAAATTATCATCGGCGGCAGAAAGCTCATCAGCACGACTCAGACAATCATCGCCATAAATAGTGGTAAGCACCGATTGCAGGTAGCGGTGCTCGCGATCCTTATCGATAGTGATAGCCACCAGAGTGCGGATAGCATCGGCATAACCCACAGGATCAATGGCAAAAAGATATTTCGCAGCCGAAGCCGTAAACTGTCCATTATGATCCACCCGTCGCAGATTATCAATCAAAAAAGACATATCCCCGGCACAGGTGTCAATATTGTTGGCCATATATTCGTAAGAGAGAAGACCGTCAAGATCTTCCGCAAGGCGCTTGGCATCAATTTCTGTCATAATTACAACTTTAAATAGACCCCACAAAGTTACATAAAAAAAAGCTACCAAGCAAACAACAAACCAATCCGCACACAAAACGAATATCGCTTTAGCCATATAAGCCCGACAGGGCCATTAAATATGCGTATATTAAACCCATCGAAACACCGGGGGCCACGCCGTTGCGCGGTGTGGGGTCGCGTGCCGGATGGATCTCGCGCGGTTCTGCCATCCGGTGCGTCTGACACCGCAGAGCGGCGTCACTCCCGGTGCGTTGACTCCGATTGACCGTCTGGAAACGGACGCATTTTTTGTATCTCAACAATTCGCTGTTAATCAGCGTATTACCACAAACATTAGTCACCATACCTACCATAATTTGCTGAATTATTGCGTGTTATGCGTGCCACGGGATAGGCATAGCTATCTTCCTGGTATTGTAATGCGTTGATTATTATGGAAATTGAAGAACGAGATAGCTCCACTACAAATTACGCTTAACAATCTAAAGGCTATTCTATAAGGCTTCAAATTAAATCTATAGTCGTAAAAAAATCACCTAACATTGTGAGGGCACTGAAAAAGTAAAGCATTTTTCAGTTTACTCTTAACCGAGGCTACCA
>CAZHDH010000073.1:0-11968 GCA_964531245.1 uncultured Bacteroides sp.
TGACCGTTGATATAGAGCGAGCACATACCGCAGATACCTTCGCGGCAGTCGCTGTCGAATACCACGGGGAGTTCGCCCTGCTCCACCAGGCGCTGGTTGAGCATATCGAGCATTTCGAGGAACGAGCTGCCGGTGGATACATTATCGAGGTGATAATTGGCGAAATGGCCTTTTTCTTTAGGCCCGGCCTGACGCCAAATTTTCAGGTTTACGCTGATAGTATTTTCCATTTTGTTATATTTGGCGATAGATTAGGACTTGTAGTTACGTGTCTGCACTTTGATAGCCTCGTATTTGAGGGGCTCTTTGAGCAGGATGGGCTTCTCGTTGTCGCCGGTGTACTTCCAGCAGGATACATACATATACTCATCGTCGCGACGTGCGGCTTCGCCGTCGGCGGTCTGGTATTCCTCGCGGAAGTGAGCGCCGCAGGATTCGTTACGGTTGAGGCCGTCGATAGCCATCATTTTGGCGATCACCAGGAAGTCTTCAAGGCGCAGTGCTTTTTCGAGCTCGGTGTTGAGGTCGTCGGCACGGCCCACGATGCGCAGGTCGGTGTAGAATTCCTTGCGCACTTCTTCGATTTCGTCGATAGCTTTCACGAGGCTCTGCAGGGTGCGGCCCATGCCCACCAGGTTCCACATCACGTGGCCCAGGCGCTTGTGAATTTCGTCGGGGCTCTTGGTACCCTTGATGTTCATAAGCTTTTCGATGCGTGCGCGCACGTCGGCTTCGGCTTTGTCGAATTCGGGGGTGTCGGTGGTGAAGCGGGGCACCTTGATCTGGTCGCTCAGATAGTTCTGCATGGTGTAGGGCAGCACGAAGTAGCCGTCGGCCAGGCCCTGCATCAGAGCGGAAGCACCCAGACGGTTGGCACCGTGATCCGAGAAGTTACATTCGCCGATGGCAAACAGGCCCTTGATCGAGGTCTGGAGCTCGTAGTCAACCCAAATACCGCCCATGGTGTAGTGCGATGCGGGGAAGATCATCATCGGGGTCTCGTAGGGGTTGTCGTCCGAGATCATCTGGTACATATCGAAGAGGTTGCCGTAGCGGTCCTCGACAGCCTTGCGGCCATCGCGTTCTATAGCGTATTTGAAGTCGAGGTAAACGGCGTTGCCTGTACCTACGCCATAGCCGGCGTCGCAGCGTTCCTTAGCGGCGCGCGATGCGATGTCGCGGGGGCAGAGGTTACCGAAGGCGGGATAGCGGCGTTCCAGATAGAAGTCGCGATCTTCGTCGGGGATATCGGTGGGTTTCTTTTTGCCGGCGCGGATGGCTTCGGCATCTTCTTTTTTCTTGGGCACCCAGATGCGGCCGTCGTTACGCAGCGATTCGCTCATGAGGGTGAGCTTCGACTGGTCTTCGCCGTGCACGGGGATACAGGTGGGGTGAATCTGGGTGAAAGCGAGGTTGGCCAGGTAAGCACCTTTCTTGAACACCTGGATGGCGGCAGAGCCGTTACAGCCCATAGCGTTTGTGCTCAGGAAGAAAGCGCGGCCATAGCCACCGGTGGCAAGCACCACGGCGTGTGCGGCATAGCGTTCGATTTCGCCGGTGATGAGGTTGCGCACGATGATACCGCGGGCACGGCCGTCGATGATCACCAGGTCAAGCATTTCGCGACGCACGAAGCTCTGCACCTTGCCTTTTTGGATCTGGCGGTTGAGCGAAGCGTAAGCGCCCAGCAGCAGCTGCTGGCCTGTCTGACCCTTGGCATAGAATGTACGGCTCACCTGAGCGCCGCCGAACGAACGGTTGGCCAGCAGGCCGCCGTATTCGCGGGCAAATGGTACGCCCTGTTCCACACACTGGTCGATGATGTTATTTGACACCTCGGCCAGACGATATACGTTGGCTTCGCGTGAGCGGAAGTCGCCACCCTTGACGGTGTCGTAGAACAGACGGTAAACCGAGTCGCCGTCGTTCTGATAATTCTTGGCAGCGTTGATACCACCCTGCGCGGCAATCGAGTGAGCGCGACGGGGCGAGTCCTGAATGCAGAAGTTGAGCACATTGAAGCCGAGCTCGCCGAGGGTGGATGCAGCAGATGCACCGGCCAGACCGGTACCCACGACAATCACGTCCAGGTGGCGCTTGTTGGCGGGGTTAACCAGTTTCTGATGGGCCTTATAGTTGGTCCACTTCTCAGCGATGGGTCCTTCGGGAATCTTTGAGTCAATCTGATACTCAGGAAGTTTAGACGATTCGATGTCAGCGAAGTCCTTCATGATAGGACTTGAGTCGATCATGTCTTTGATTTTATTGAGGTCTGTCATCTTTCTGAGAAATTAATTATTGTACATTATCTTCTTCAGCCTGTTCAGCGGCACCGTCGCCGGCGGGGTTGGCGGCAGATACACGGGGAGTGGCACCGCCGGCCATAGGCTGCATCATCATCTGAAGCTGCGATGCGATCTGCTGGATCTGACGCAGGGCGTCGCCGGGCAGACAATCGGGACACTGCTTTTCAAACGACTGCGCGATAAGCTCGGTGCGGGCGATGAAGCCGGGGCCGTAGCTGTTCACGAAATCCTGCTGTGCCTTGTGCGATTCGAGCATATTGCCCTGGTGGGGATTGAGGGCGGCGAACATATTCACCTGGAAGTCTTCAAACACGTCCTCGGCCTGTGAATTCCAGAATTCCGAGTACTGTTCCTGAAGGCCCTTGTCGGTCAGGTAGAAATTGTCGTGAGCCTTAACGGTGAACACGATAGCCTGGGCGATGAAAAGAGCCACAACTACCGAGGTCCATACGCACGCGATCTTTTTCAGACGCGAAATCCATACCTGGTTATCCCAACCCACAGTGTGGAACATCGACCAGAAACCATGGTTCATGTGGAACCACAGAGCCACGAAACCGATGATGTACACAATCGGAGTCCAAACCTGCGAGAAAGCCATCTGGATAAACAGTGTGCCCAGAGCCGGAGCCGCGGGTACACCCTCAAGCTGGGGCAGCACTTCCAGGTCGGCGTGACGGAGCTCCTGCCACTGCATCTTGGCCCAGAACTGGATCAGGTGCACCACCAGGAAAGCCAGAACCACGATACCCAGCACGAGCATATTCTTTGACGACCATTCCACCTGCGGGGGACGCGAAGTCACGGCATAACGGTCGTTGCCACGGGCGGCACGGTTCTGCACTGTGAGCCACAATGCATAAATAATGTGGATGATAAGCAGCAGACCAAGACCTGCCGATGCCACCAGCGCATACCAGTTGGCACCCAGGAATTCGCACACCTGATTGTAGGCCGTAGGCCAGATCAGAGCTACTGCGTTCATCAACACGTGAAAAGTCACAAACAGGACGAGCGCACAGCCGGTCAAGGCCATGATAAACTTACGTCCTATGGATGAGGATGTTAACCACATAGTGATGATTGATTTAGTTATTATTGAATAGTAAATTATTGCATAATTCGCTCAGCGTCCACGAAGGGGGTGGACACAATTTTTGGCAAATTTAGCATAATTTACGCTTTCTCACAACTATTAAGGAAAAAAATCCACAAAAAATCTCGCTGCCGCTCCCGCGCGAGGTCGCGGTGCGGCTTATGTATCTTATAAGTCATGTGTAAGTTTTATAAGTCATATAAGTCAGGATTTGCACGGCACGATTTTTTTTCGTAACTTTGCAGCCCGAAAGAATGTGGACAGATTTGGCTGCTTGCAACCACTTGAAAAAATGCTAAAATGACGGTGCCTCACGGCCCGGCTGCAATATGTCGCAATGCCCCCGGGCTTGCACATAGCCAAATCACCCCCGCATTCATCCGCCCCGATGGCGATGAACGCGGTTTTTTATTGTTTAACGCCTCACCACCAGGCATTTTTAACCAATTGGCTATGAATTATTTCTTCACCTCTGAATCCGTTTCCGAAGGCCATCCCGACAAGGTGGCCGATCAGATCTCTGACGCCGTTCTCGACGAATTTCTTGCCCGCGACCCGCAATCTAAAGTGGCCTGCGAAACCATGGTCACCACCGGCCAGATCATCGTGGCCGGCGAAATCCGCTCCGATGCCTACATCGACATCCAGGGCGTGGCGCGCGAAGTTGCCCGCAAAATAGGATACGACCGCTCCGACGTGGGCTTCGACGGCTCATCTTGCGGCGTTCTCCTGGCTGTGCACGAACAAAGCGCCGACATCAACCGCGGCGTCGACCGCGACAAACCCGAAGAACAGGGCGCCGGCGACCAGGGCATGATGTTTGGCTATGCCACCGACGAAACCGCCAACTACCTCCCACTCACCCTCGAACTCAGCCACGCTCTGCTCAAAGAACTCGCCGTGATTCGTCGCGAAAAAGTGGATATGACCTACCTGCGCCCCGACTCAAAAAGCCAGGTAACCGTGGAATATGACGAAGCCGGCACACCCCTGCGCGTGTCGACAATCGTTGTCTCGACTCAGCACGACGATTTTATCAAACCCACCGACTCCCTCACCCAGGACGAAGCCGACAGCCGCATGCACGACATCATCGCCCGCGACGTTCACGACATCCTGCTGCCCCGCGTCAAAGCCAAGCTCCCCGAAGGCATCCGCCACCTCATCAACGACGACGTGACCCTGCTGGTCAACCCCACCGGCAAATTCGTGGTCGGCGGACCCCACGGCGACACCGGCCTCACCGGTCGTAAAATCATTGTAGACACCTATGGCGGCCATGGCGCACACGGCGGCGGTGCATTCTCAGGCAAAGACCCCTCCAAAGTAGACCGCTCCGGAGCATACGCCGCACGCCACATCGCCAAAAACCTCGTGGCCGCAGGCGTGGCATCACGCGCTCTGGTGCAGGTAGCATACGCAATCGGCAAAGCCGAACCCGTAAGCATCAACGTAAACACCTACGGCACAGCCAAGGTAAATATGTCGGATGCCGAAATCTCAAACCGCATCGCCACCCTGTTCGACATGCGCCCCTACGCCATCGAGGAACGCCTCAAGCTCCGAAACCCCATATATAGCGAGACCGCCTCATACGGCCACGTAGGACGCACACCCCGCACAGTCACCAAGACATTCCAATCGCTCGGCGAAGCACCCATCACCCGCGAGGTGGAACTCTTCACCTGGGAAAAGCTCGACTACGTAGACGCTATCCGCAAAGAATTCGGCCTCAACTGATCCCACCACCGGGGGCCACGCCGGATGGCAATTCGCCACCCCAACAAGCACGCGGACGCATTTTTTTTGCGTCCGCGTTCTTGTTAGCCCTAAATTTCAAAACTTTACAACCTCGGTTTTGTAAATTCTGAGATTTTGTCGTACCTTTGTCGCAAAGTCAGAATCGGTAAAATATGAGAGAGATTAGATTCCAGAATATTAACGTTACGCTTTGGGATAAATTCAACGTTTCATTTATTCCCAAGCCTGATGTCAATATTATAGTGGGCATCAATGGCAGTGGCAAAACCACGCTTTTGGCTGAAATTGAAAAGCTCGCCTCCAAGACCCTGGAAAAGGATCGCTCTTTTATTTACATCCCCTCTGTAGATAATCTCTCCGTAAGGGACGGCAGAAAGAAGATGAACGCCCTGTCGCAAGACCTTGATTCATATATCTATGATATGAAAACGGGGCCGTCATTGCTTTACTACCGTATGTCGATGCTCGATGCCCAACCCACGGTGCAATCAAGAGTGAAAAATCGCATCGCTGATTTTTGCGATACTGTAAACTCCCTTTTTAAAGATACCGGAAAATTCATTGAAATCGAAGGCAACAAATTTTGCATAAATGTCAACGGCGTTCAGCTTTCGACAGACAGCCTTTCGTCAGGTGAAAAACAATTGCTCCTATTGATGCTGCGAGTCTTTCTTTTAGACGAATCCGAGGCCGTAATTTTAATTGACGAGCCTGAAAATTCGCTCGACATAAGCTGGCAATATAAACTGATCGACTTGCTCCTGAGGCTCAATCCCAACGCTCAATTCTTTATCACCACTCATTCTCCAAGCATATTCGGCGACGGTTGGGGCGAAAATATAATCTATATGGAGGATGTCTCCAAACCGATTGAAAATCGCCTATGAACCACATCGAGGCTCAAGCCAACTACTATAAGAACCTTCATTTGCGCGACAGATCCATCCGTGCCGTTATCCACATCGAAAATAAAGACGATACATCTTTTTGGAACTCTCAGCTTCAGGCCGCCTCTCCGGGCAGATATCACTTCATTTCTCACAGCCGAAACAAAAACGGATCTGATACCCGCGGGTGTGAGCAATGCTTGATTTTCGCCCGTTTTTAAACAATCACTTCTTTATCTGCATTGACAGTGACCTGCGGCTTCTCAGAGGCGAAAAAAATCTTTCGGCGCAATTTTTCATCGCCCAAACTCATACCTATTCGTGGGAAAATCATTTTTGCGAGAAAGGATTTCTACAACAGCGTTTTTTGGAGTCTGTAAACAATTCCGATTTCGATTTTTCTGTATTCCTTACTCGCTTCTCTGAAATCGTTTACGAGCCATTACTATACCTTGTACATTGCAATACTCCGGAAAGAAACAACCTTTGGAACATTCGTAAGTTCAACCGCTGTATTCCTCTACAGCCATCCCGCGAGGAGCTTGCCCAAAACGGCTCTCTTTACCTGCAAAAAGTGAGCCACCTATTTGGCGAAGCGTTATCTACCCTTCCCGATATACCCGAACTCCCGGTTAACGGATTGACACCGGAGAACGCATACCTTCACATCCAGGGACACCAAATATATAAGCTAATCAGACACATAGGCACCCTGATTTGCAATGGATTAAAGATTCCTTTTACATCCCGGGTGCTCAACTCTGCAACTCAGACCTCCGGATATGATGAGATTGACCGGGTGCAATCAGACCTCAAAGCTATTATCTCGGCTTAGCCCTAAATTTCAAAACTTTACAACCTCGGTTTTGTAAATTCTGAGATTTTGTCGTACCTTTGTCGCATAATAAGCGCTTATTCGTAAAAATGGACAAAAACCAGCCGCGGTGGACCGAAATAGAGCACCTGCCCGAATGGGACGAGGAATTCTATAACGTTTACACTGCCAAGAAATATGGTAAATGGGTGATGCTAAAAGCTCTGAAACCCGACCTTAAGGATAACCCCGAAATGCAGGCTATGCTTGAGAAGGAGTTTGATGTGCGGTACAATCTCGCCCATCCCCATATCATTATGATCAACGACCTTGAGGATGTGCCCGGCGTGGGCCTCAGCATTATAACCGATGATGTGTATGGCGACTCGCTCGCCAAGCTCATAAATGCCGGCAAACTCACACCCGACCATATCTCTAAGCTCCGCAATCAGCTGGTGGATGCCCTTGCTTACATTCAGGATAATCACCTGGCCCACCGCCCACTGCGACCCGAAAACATCATTTTCACCGAAAACATCGGTAATCTGAAACTCATTGATGTGGGGTTCGAGCAGCGCAAATCCCTGACTCCGGTCGACACAGCCGATGATATTTACAATTACGGACTGGTGGTGCGCCAGGCCCTGGACCGCAGCGGCATCGACGACTCCACTCTGCGACGTGTGGCCGACCGCTGCCTCGACCCCGACCCGCGCCGTCGCTATTCATCTGTCCACGAGCTGCGTATGGCCCTGGCCGGCCGAAGCTCCAACCGCCTGCTCATCTGGGTGATTTCGTTCCTGATTGCTATGGTAGCCATCCTGATTTGGCTGTCCGTTTTCCCACCTCACAAATAATCCGGCATTATGTCTGTCTCAGTTATCCCTATCCTGCCCTCTAAAGGCAATCTGAAGAAATACGTACAGTTTGGCATCGACCTGTATAAGGGCAACGATTGTTTCGTACCCCCCCTGATTATGGATGATATCAACACCCTGTCGCCCGACCGCAATCCGGCTTTCGAGCATTGCGAGGCCCAGTGCTTCCTGGCCTACCGCCACGGCCAGATCGTGGGGCGCATCACGGCTATTATCAATCATCTCGTAAATGCCAAGGATGGTGTAAACACCCTGCGGTTTGGCTGGGTGGATTTCATTGACGATAATGAGGTGGTGGACGCCTTGTTCAAAGCCGCCGCCGATTGGGGGCGCGAACGCGGCTGCACCGAAATTGCCGGCCCGCTGGGATTCTCGGATATGGATCACGAGGGTATGCTCATCGATGGCTTCAACGAGATGGGCACCATGGCCACAATATATAATTACCCCTACTACCCGCGACAGATGGAGCGCATGGATTTCAAAAAGGATGTCGACTGGGTGGAATACCGCATGAAGGTGCCCGATGCCGTGCCCGATAAATACCTGCGCATTGCCGACATCGTGCGTCGCAAATACGAGCTGCGTGTGCTCAAATACACTTCCCGCAAGAAAATCAAGGAGGAATATGGCCACGCCCTGTTTGAGGTGATCAACGAAGCCTACGCCGACCTCTATGGATATTCGCCCCTCTCGCCCCGGCAGATCGACTATTATATCGACGAATACCTGGGCATCCTGCGCCTTGAGGACGTATGCGTGGTGGTGGATAAGGAAGACCGCCTGGTGGCTGTGGGCATTTCGATGCCCTCGCTCTCGCAAGCCCTGCGCCGCTGCGGTGGCAAGATGCTGCCATTCGGCTGGTTCTATCTATGGCAGGCTATCCGGGGCAAATCCGATGTCGTCGATCTGCTGCTGGTGGCTGTCAAGCCAGAATACCAGAGCAAGGGCGTTAACGCCCTGATTTTCTGCGACCTGATTCCGCAATACATTGCCAACGGGTACAAATACGCCGAGTCTAACCTGGAACTCGAAGGCAACGAAAACGTACAGAAACAATGGGAATACTTTGAACGCCGTCAGCACCGCCGCCGTCGCGCTTATCGTAAACCCCTATGATTCATATTATTATGACTGACAATTCTAAATCTTCAAAAACCGCCGCACACCATTCATTATCGCTCAAAGAGCGCATCGCCGACACTAAACGCACCCGCTGGATACGCTTCGCCATCGTGTCGGTGGTATTCTTTGCATGGGTGGCTTGGATGGGCAATTGGTGGCTCGCGCTGCTGTGGTTTCTTTTGGCCGACATCTATATCACCGGGTACATCCCCTTCTCGTGGTGGAAAAACAGCAAAAATAAGGGTGTGCGCACCGTTATGAGCTGGGTGGATGCCATCGTATATGCCCTGGTGGTGGTATATTTCGTTTTTGCTTTCGTGGGACAGAACTATCAGATTCCGTCGTCGTCGCTGGAAAAAACCCTACTCACCGGCGACTATCTTTGGGTCAACAAGGTGCTCTATGGCCCCCGTGTGCCCATGACGCCCGTTCACTTCCCCCTGGTGCACAATAAGCTCCCCATTCTGAATACCGACTCCTATCTCGATTCCCCCTCGCTGGGCTATCACCGCCTTAAAGGTATCCGCAACGTGGAATCAGGCGACATCGTGGTATTCAATTTCCCGGCCGGCGACACCGTGCTCACAAAACTTGAGGAATCGCCTGAATACTACTACCTTATGGTGGAAAAATATGGCCGTGAATACCTCGCTGCCAATCCCGGCGCTTTCGGCGAAATCAAATATCGCCCCGTCGACCGCCGTCAGAATTTTGTAAAACGCGCCGTGGGTCTCCCCGGCGAAACCCTCCGCATTGTCAACGATACCATTTATATCGACGGCAAGCCCCAGGCGCTGCCTGAAAACGTGCAGTTTGCATACCTGATGGCCGGCGACCGCCCCCTGCTCGACGAAGATTACCTGCACGAGCTGGGCATATCGCCCAACGATATTAGCGGCATCAATTTCACCGGCCCCCAGAAGGCTTACGTCAATCAGCTTATTCCCGGCCTCGCCGCCTCGAATTATGTGTATATGGCCGTGCTCACCGATGCTATGATCGAACGCCTCAAAGCCGACGGTTATATCAACGCAATCGGCAAGGTGGCCGACGTATTCCCCTCGCCGGGTAAGGATAACTTCCTGTTCCCCTCGCCCCTGGCCGACGAATGGACCCTCTCAAACTATGGTGGCGACAACGGCCTGTACATACCCAAAAAGGGTGATACCATAGAGCTTACGCCCGAAAACTGGATCATCTACGAGCGGTGCATCCGGAATTACGAGGGGCACACCGATTCGTGGTACAACGATCTCACCGGCCAGGTGTTCATTGACGGCAATCTCGCCGACACATACACCTTCGAGATGGATTATTACTTTATGATGGGCGATAACCGCGACCGCTCGCAGGACTCGCGTTTCTGGGGTTTTGTGCCTGAGGATCATATCGTTGGCTCGCCTGCTCTGGTGCTCATTTCGTTTGACCAGGATCGCAGCATGTTTGACGGCGGCATCCGCTGGAACCGCATCCTGCGCGACGCTAATCCTGACAAGTGAACCCGCTGGTCTTATATCCCCGCGACACCCTGCTGCTGGCGCCACGGCTGTTCGGCTCCATAGGATATTATGCGGCTATGGCGCGATATGGTCGCGTGGTGATTGACACCGCCATGCGATACGACAAACGCGCCAAGGCCGCGCATCGCTACGACATCGTGGACACCCGCGGCCCGGTGACTCTCACTGTCCCTCTGGCCAAGCCACACGGATCAGCCCGCCCCACATGGGCCGATGCAGCCGTGTCAACCCACGACCGATGGTGGCATCAGCACCGCATAACCCTGGAAAGCGCATACGGACGCACCCCCTTCTTCGAGTTTGTCTACGACCGCTTCGCTGCGCTCATCGCCGATCCTGCGGCCGCCCCGCGGTGGCCATCGGCCATTGATCTGGCACGCGAGGCCGACCGGGCGGTGCGCGCCCTGCTGGGCTTTGAAAACACCGTGCTATGGCAACCTGCCGCCGATGAAGCCCCGGCTGCCGACCTCCGCCGGGCAGATTTCACGCTGCCCGAGATGCCCCCCTACTGGCAGGTGAGGGCACACACCCTGGGATTCAGTCCCAACCTCTCGATCCTCGATCTTATTTTCAACCTCGGCCCCGAGGCCGCCATATATCTCAACTCTTTAACATTACCCAAAGATTATGCGCTACCCCGTTAAAAGCCGTCTATCCGGCTGGACCATCATTGACATCTGCGCCATTGGCCTCGCTGCCATTTTGCTCATCACCTTCCTGCTTATGCCCACACAACGCGCCCCGCACACCATCTACCCGCCGTCGCTGCGCCCCGGCGACCGCATAGCCATTATTTCACCTTCGGGTCCGGTGGACTCCGCCGCCGTCGATTCTGCCATGATCGTTTTGCGCGAATTGGGATTCAACCCCGTATGCTATCCCTACGCTCTGGGGCGCAACGGACATTTCAGCGGCACCCACGACCAGCGTCTCTCAGACCTGAAACGCGCCCTCACCGACCCCGATGTGCGCGCAATCCTATGCGCCCGCGGCGGCTATGGAGCAGTTCACTCGCTTGATTCGCTGCGCAACCTCCCCATAGCCGAAAATCCCAAATGGCTCATCGGATTCTCTGACATCTCGGCCCTGCACGCCCTGTTCCAATCCAAAGGCGTAGCCTCGATCCACGCTTCGATGGCCAAACACATAGCCCTGGGAGCCGACGATATTGACAACGCCACCCTGCTCGACATCCTCGCCGGTAAATTCCCCACATATACCTTCCAGGCCACACCCTACAATCACACGGGCCACGCCGAGGGTGTGCTGGTGGGCGGCAACCTCGCTGTTATCCAAGCTCTTATAGGCACCGATATGGACATCATAAACCGCGAGGGCACCATCCTATTTATCGAGGACGTTGCCGAACCGATCTATAAAATCGAGCGACAGCTGTACCAGATGCGGCTGATGGGCGTGTTCGACCGTATCAACGGCCTGATAATCGGACAATTCACCGAATACAACCCCGACGACAATCACGAGACAATGGAACAGATGATAGCCGAAGCCCTGGCCCCCTACCCCCACCTGCCCGTGGCATTCAACGCCCCCGTGGGCCACGTTGACCATAACGTCCCC
>CAZHDH010000074.1:0-11788 GCA_964531245.1 uncultured Bacteroides sp.
AGGTCGCGCGAGCTACCGAAATCATCACCGGTATCCGGTGCGCCGGTGGGTTTTGCCTGGCCGGGGGCATCTTTTACCTCGTCGGTGGAACAGATATGCTGCGGTCCAAGTTTATAAGTCACGCCACGCCATGTCTCGGCGGGGAAGTTGGTCCAGTTGCTCACGCCGGAACGGTGGTTAACCACCACATCGGCTATAATGCCGGTGCCCTTTTCTTTGTAGGTGGCAATCATCTTTTTCAGAGAAGCTTCATTGCCAAACGAGCTGTTTAAGTTGCTGAACCAGTAGACCGGATCGTATCCCATACCGGGGTTTGAAGCGGCTTTACCGGGATTTGGCACCCAGATGAGCGAGAAGTATTTAGAGTATTCGTCGGCTTTGGCGGTGAGATTTGTCCACTTCGTATCATCATACGAATCCCAATAAAAGCCCTGTAACATAACGCCGGAATAATTCTGCGGCCACGCATAATTAGCGGCAAAAGAAGTAAGTGCGGCCCCCGAAGAAAGGATAGCCGAAAGTATAATCCTGCTAAAATTCATAATAAAGATTTAAGAGACGGTGCAAAGCTACAAAAAAATTCTGATATACCCAAGCATATCACATATTTACATAATAAAGAGGTGAAATATGTAATGAATAGGATGAATCTATTATGCAGGGATATGACAAAAACTGACAACAGCGCGTTAGTAGATCAGTTTTTTAGCCCCTCACGTAATGTCTGGTGAATAATTGACGAGCCAATACCCGGTCTTGTTACTACCAATACGTTCTAACCACCCAAGATCCTTTAAATTTGCGATAATTTTCTTTACACCGCTTTCGGTAAAACCCGTTTTTAGGGCAATTTCAGCACGCGTAAGGTGTGGGTTGTCTGCAAGGATTCTCAATATTAATAACTCGGATTTATTGGGTACTTTATTGGGTACTTTATTGGGCACTTTATTGGGCACCATATCTCGTAGACTATTTTGAAGAGCCTTCAAAATCTCGTGAAGCATGAAGTCGATAAACTGGCCCGATTGACCATCTGCAGTGGATGCAGCAATAGCTTTATAGTATTCCTGTTGATTGGCATACACCATATTCTCAACCGGTAAATGTTCAAATATTGGGTTCAAACGTCCGAGCAAAAGAGACTGCCATAATCTACCGGTTCGTCCGTTCCCATCTGAGAAAGGATGAATAAACTCAAATTCATAATGGAACACACACGACCGTATAAGTAAATGATCTTTTGATTCTTTAAGCCATACGAACAGATTGTTAATAAGTTCAGGCACGCGCTGCGGCGGGGGGGCCATGTGAACTAATCCTTTTTCGCTGAATACACCTACACCACCCCTTCTATAACGCCCGGCATCATCCGTAAGAGCTTGCATCATAATACCGTGGGCTTTAAGCAAATCTTTTTCGTCAAAAGGATTTAATTGGGAAAACAGATCATAAACACGGATAGCATTCTTTACCTCTTGAATCTGGCGAATTGGTGCAATAATAGGTTTTCCGTTTATTATATCGCGTACTTCCTCCTCACTTAAAGTATTACCCTCAATTGCCAGTGAGGAGTGAATAGTTTTAATACGATTTGCCTTACGTAACTTCAGACTTTGTTCCCCTTCAAGCACGATGTTGTGTCGCTCTAATAGTGCAGAAATTTCTGCAATATAACTAATTGCTTCTGCGGATACGTTGAATGGAGGGGATACCATAAACTACAATGTTAATATCAATTATTATCGGCGTTAATACTTTGTGCACCACGCTACTGCAAAATTACAAAAATTCTATCATTCTCAAGCAATCAATCTCAAAAAAGAAAACGACAAATGTTCATTACTATCCATTCCAGGGAAAAGAAAATCCGGGCGCTATGTCGTGATGACACTGCGCCCGGACTATGGAATGGGAGTGATAATTATTTCACGAGGAATTTCAGAGTGGCATTGTTGGCCACGGCTACGTAAACGCCGGGGGTGAGGGTGGCGGTGGATACGCTTTCAAATCCTGAAGCGACGGCTACACCCTGCAGGTTGAACACCTTGATGAAGGCATCAGCAGCAACGATTTCCGAGCCGATGAAACGAATGGTTGTGGCTGTGTCTGCATCCGAAACCACTGCGTCTACTCCGAGGTTTTCGGTAATAGTAACCATACACTTGGCGCCACAGAGGGTTACGGGTACTTCGCCCTGCTTGTAGGCTTCGAATTCAACCTGAAGCAGATTGTTAACCAACGAGAATACGCCTGTGGGCATCAGGTAAGTTTCGTCACATTCGTATGAGAACTGCTCCATTGCTGTCTGTTCAGTGTAGATTTCACGACCAGCGAGGAGCACACCGATAGTGAATTTTGTATTCTCCATAGCGGTGACTTTTGACGGCACACACACATTGAGCTGTTCGTGATTGAGAGCGGGATCGGCATCTGTAGATTCATTCCAGGCCCCGGTGTCGCCATAGGTGAAACCGAGACTGTTTTTGAACCAATCCTGATTGAGATCTGAGGCGGCGACGGAAGCGCCTTCGGTGGTTTTATCTGTTGCTTCTACTGCATCATCGCCAGCGGGTAAGGATGCCACGGCATAGTTGTTGGTCATGCGCGGATCTGCACCCCAGGCCTTTTCACCTTCGTCGGTGGCTTCGTTGAAGATTGTGCGACCCACAATGCGGTGAATGGTTGCGGTGGTGTTGTCATTCTTTTTGGGAGTGTAACCCTTAAGCGAGGTGAGGTTGACCAGGTTGTCCTTCACCACATATTCTACTTCTGTGGCACTGAGCACCGAGCTTTCGGAACGCAGCTGCCCCAGAATACCACCGGCCTGAGGACCAAAGTCGTAGTTGGCATCGGGATTACCAACGGCTGTAATGCTGCCCTCCACATAGCAGCGTGTTATAAGACCGCTGCTGAGGTAACCGGCAATACCACCCACGAGGTTCACGGCCTGAATGTCGGCATCCACGTGGCAATCTGATACGATATTATCAGAATTCATTGAGCCGACGATACCACCGACCGAAGAATTACCCTTGATCGATCCAGCGAAGGAGCAAGCGGTGACAGTAGCGGCCGTGCGCATATCGGCTACGATACCGCCAAGGTCAAACGAATCGGTAGCAACGATATTGGCAGCGCTTACAGAGCTGTTGTTGATCACTGTGCCGAGATAGCCGCCGCCTACGATACCGCCAAAGGTAACACTGCCGGTATGGTTAATGGTGAGACCGAGAATGTGAACATTGTCGATTGTAGCACCGGAGGCATACGCGGCGATCGTGCCGCAAGTGGTAGCCGAGGTGTTGATCTTCACATTATTAATATAGAGGTTCTTGACCACTGCACCTTGACCCAGATCGGTGAAGATAGAACCCTGGTCTCCGATAGTAAGATTGTTGATTGAGTGACCGGCACCGTCCAACGTGCCATAGAAATAACCAGGCACGGTGTTGAGGATGGTCTGCGAGCCGTCAAGATCGGCAGTGAGAACGTATGAAGCGTTGGGGTTAGCTCCGATGAGGGCGAAATCGCCTAATGATGCAATCTTATAGGGATTAGCAGCAGTGCCTTCGCCTTGCAGTGTATTGAAAGGCAGGGAGTAGAAATCCTGAGTGTAACGATCGTCAGAATCAGCGTAAGATACCCAGAGCAGGGGATTGGTGGTATCGGTGAAGATAGCGCTGATTGTGCGCAGGTCGCCTTTCACTTCATCGGGCTTGAGGGTGAGCAGGGTCTTTTCGGGCGAAACGATTACCAGTTCGGTAGTGTTGTCGCTACCGCTATTATCAGTGTAACGTTTTACGAGCCAAAGGTATTCCTGAGCCTCATCGGTGTCGAACAAATAGGGATTGAGTACGACCTGATCCATATAAGCCTTGGCGAGAGCCACACGCGGACCGATGTTCATAGCATCCACGCGCACCAGTTCACCTTCGGGATTCACCCATACAACGTGGCAAATCACATTACCATCGGCATCCACATCGGGTTTGCTGGTCTCGAAAGCATAACGGTACGAATTGCCATAAGGCACGCGGTCGACGCTGGCCAGGGTGGAATATCCACCGATAAGGTTAGGCATCTCCATAGTGCGCATACCCGATTCGAGATCCACGAAATAGAACATGGCAGCCGCGCCCTGAGCACTTGCTTCGGTTGATTCCTGGTCGATGAACATCACCTGCGGTTCGAAGCCTTCGACATCATTCATGAGCATAAAGCTGGAGGCATTCTCGGCCAGGGTGATCATTTCGTGACCATCCTTGTCAAAGAGGACGTATGTCTGCAGATAGTTGTCGTCATCCGAGAGGCGATACTTGAAAATTGACATACGCAGCGAGCCGTCGGGACGATAGTCGTCATTATAGGTCAGATTGCCCAGGCCGTAGTAGCGGAATACAACGTCGGCAATGGGATCTGTCTGAACGCAGGGCACCTTGGTTGTGTGGTCCAGAATCCATTCGGCACCCATACCGGGATATGTGTAAACATCCACGATGAGGTTATTATCCTCGGTAGGCATACCCTCGGTGTTGTCCATAGAATCGCCCATGGGACCGATGGCGTTGTTGAAGAACCATTTTTCATACTGCTGGACCACGAACATAGGCTTACCGTCAACCACCGTAGTGAGCATAAACGGGCAGGACATCATGTCGCCGGGAAGATTGGCCACGCTGATTGCTGTTTCACCAATCTGTTCGGGAGCACCGTTGTATGACGCTTTCTTAAAGGTCTTGGCTATGATTTTCTGCGAGGCTACAAACTCGGCGAAATCATCGGTATCATAGTTGTAATCTGATTCGGTTACAAAGGTCATATAATAATCCTCGCTCCAGCGGCTTGTGGAGGCATCCACTGCAGCTGTGATATAACCGTCGAATTCGGCTATACGGGGGGTGTTGCCTTCGGAATCCTTTGTTGCACCCACAGAGTATGCGTATGTTTTGGTATCTACGGTGTAGTCGGGCTTGTTATAAGCCACCATCAGGCATATTTCATACTGGCTGTCGGAGTTGAAGAATTTCTGAGTGACCGACGGATCCACCATAATCTGAGCCACACGGGTCTGCCCCTCGTTCAGGGGGAATTGGTCAGTGACTTCGCCCACCACTTCCAGCTTGTCGTTATATACCGTAACGGTTACACCCTTGTAGAGGGTCTCGGTATAATACTCATACTGAACTTTCTCAACCTCAAAATTATAGGTGCACATCCACATCGCACCCTTGGGGCCATCAAGGAAGGAATAGACATCAGCTTGTGGAAGCTGCTTGGAGGGAGCTACGCGCTGCTGCCCGCCGATACGGCTCATATCGGCCGGATCAAAGGCTGATGCACTTTTGAGCTGACGGGCATATCGCATGGGATGCTTGGCCTGCTGCTCCAGGTGCGCCTTGACACGCGCCTGATACGGTGCAGCCCCCATCGAGGCTGTTCCGGCAGCAGCGGCAAGAACTAAAGCAATTTGTTTGATCATAATTGGTTTATAATTTTGTTGAATAATATTTTACTTGAATTTGTCGGCGAAATTGAAAATTTCGGTACACATATGTTTATATGCATCGGTGAGAGTTACTCCGCGGCGACTCATCACGCGCGATGCAATAGTGAAAAATTCATTAAGGTTAACGTTCTCCATCCCGGCAGTACCGCCCTTTGAAAACGATGGAACGAACACACGAGGCATACCCTCGCTCACAATATTACACCCCACGCCAATCACTGTGGCGGTATTAAACGAGGTGTTAATCGCGCTTTTGGAATGGTCGCCCATAATCAGGCCGCAGAATTGCAGCCCTGTGCGCAGAAAGCGGTGCGTGGCATAATCCCATAGCTTGATTTCAGAATAATCATTCTTGAGATTCGAGGCCACTGTGCCTCCACCTAAATTACACCATTCGCCAATGACAGCGTTTCCAAGGAAACCATCGTGGGCTTTATTGGCGTATCCGAGCATCACAACATTATTAAGCTCGCCGCCCACCTTGCAATACGGGCCAAGAGTGGTGGCGCCATAAATACGCGTGCCCATATTTACAGTGGCGTGCTCGCCGAGCGCGATGGGACCGCGCAAGCAGCTTCCCTCCATCACCTCGGCATGGGGCCCTATGTAAATCGGTCCGGTAGTGGTATTGAAAACGGCACCTTCGGCCTTGGCTCCCTCTTCCAGAAATATGTCGTCAGGCGACCCAATCAGGGTGTTTGATTTTGACAAAGAGGCAGACGTGCGCCCGGCAGTCACCAATTTGAAGTCGTCTCGAAGCACCTTATCATTGAGGCGGAAGATGTCATACACGCGGTCAATTGCGACGAGAGACCCGTTCCACTCACGATCTTTGGTGTATTCTGCGCCACGATGGGCAATCACACGATCGCCCTGACGGAGCGCTTCGCCGGGAGCGAGAGCAAGCACAGCTGCGGCCAATTCAGCATCAGCAATCACATTTCCGGCTATCCAAAGACAGTCGGACTCAAGCTCGGACGGCGGTGCGGGAAAAATTTCAGCAAGGTAATCTTCCGATTTCCAAAAAATGTCGGCATTGATAAACTTCTGCCAACGCTCAGCGGTAGTCATCAGCCCCATCCGGATGGCACCCATCGGACGTGTGAAAGTGATTGGCAACAGCTGCAAACGGATCTTTGGATCTTCAAACAGTATAATTTGCATAACAAAATCTATCAAAGTGCAAATTTACAAAAATTATATCAAATCACATTTATTACAAATGATAAAAAATTATAAAAAGATTATACCTGAACTTTTTCTTATACAAGTTCAGGCATAATCTTAGTGAAATTGTTAAGTAACTCTTAAAAATTAGACGATATAGATTTGTGAAGGATTGACGATGCATTTTGTCCTTTGAGCAAAGGAGCGTAGCGAGCTACGTGACTGAGCGAAAAGAACAAAAGGCGCGTCAAGACAAGCAAGGATATATCGGCCCGCAGGGTTTAAATATAGCCCCATTATATAAACTAATTTTTGAGAGTTACTTATTGATTTTATCTATTGTCAATATTGCAGGTAAATGAACGGGACCAGGTCGGAGGAACTGACTTGGATTACGGCGAAAAGAACTATTGCCAGAATAATGGTCTGGGTGGCTATGGATCGCTCCTGATAGAAGGTGCACATACCTGTGGTCCAGGCCTGCGGTGCGAAATGCCCCGCCATAGCTGCCGCCATAGCAAGCACTATGAGCATATAGCTTGATGCAAATTGAACGGCTATATCGAGATGGAAGGCAAAGATGATCTGATGGGCCATAGCCTGAAGTGTATCGAGCGAATCGGCTCTGAAAATCGAAAATCCAATCACCACGAGTGTGAAGGTCACGGCCACATTAACGGCGCGCAGCAGGGCTGAATGTTTCAGCATCTCGGGAATCCGGTATTTACCTTTGAAGAATTTATGCACTGCAAGCAACGCTCCATGGTACCCACCCCAGAGCAGATACATCCAACCGGCACCGTGCCACAGGCCACCAAGCACCATAGTTATGAAATTATTGAGATATGTGCGGAAGCGTCCCTTGCGCGATCCACCGAGCGGAATGTACAGATAGTCGCGCAGCCAGGTGCTGAGGGATATATGCCATCGGTGCCAGAATTCGGTGGGATTCTGCGCTTTGAAAGGCGCACGGAAATTGTCCTTGAACCTATAGCCCATAAGCAGGGCAATACCGATGGCCATATCGGAATAACCCGAAAAGTCGCAATATAGCTGCACGGTGAAGCCGACTGCTCCCATAAGGTTTTCAAAACCGCTGTAAAGCGACGGATTATCGAACACACGGTTGACGAAATTTCCGGATATATAATCGGCAATGATAACCTTCTTGACAAGGCCGCTCATTATTAGGAAAAACCCTTGACCAACCATTTCCGGTGTGGCAACCGGGTGACGGTGAATCTGAGGTAGGAGATCGCGGGCACGCACCACAGGTCCGGCCAGCAGCGGAGGAAAGAAGGTGATGTTGAACGTGTAATAGAGCAGGTTGCGCTCGGCTTCCATCTCGCGACGGTAAAGGTCTACAATATAGCTGATTGAGCGGAACGTTATAAACGATATACCTGCCGGCAGAATAATGTCCCAGGCATCGAATGAGCCGTGGCGCAGCTCGGCCCAGGTGCGGGCAAGCAGGTTGAAATATTTGAAATAAATGAGCATCCCGACGTTGGCCACCACGTTGAGGAAAACAATCAGCCGACGCACCCAATTGCGATCAGAGCGTTGCATCCACAAGCCCAGGAAATAGTCGCATAAGCATATTCCGCAAAGCAACACACAGCACCATCCGCTCGCTTTGTAGTAGAAGTAGAGCGAAAAGGCTATGATGGCAGCCATACGCGCCAGCGGCAACTTGCGCAACGCTTCGTGCACCACCATAAAGGCGGCAAAAAGAAGCAGAAATAATCCGGTATTGAATAGCATCGGACTCTCCGGATGATAGCGCAGGAGATCCACCAATCGCGACCAGTCGAGCGAATTGAAGGCTTCGGTTATATGACCGAAGTCGAAGTTAAAATTGTAATCTAAGAAATGTGACATTGAAGGAGAGATAAGGATTTTAGTTGTTGAAGGCATTTTCCAGAGCCTCTGTAAACAAGTGTCCCTGAAGGGTATAACCAGCGCGGGTAAGGTGTATATGATCGCGGTTGAGGTATTCGTCGGCAAACCATTTGTTGGAAGCGCCCGATCCGCCTGCCACTTTATAAAAATCGTAAACAGGCAGATTCATTTCCTCGGCCACTTCAATAATGGCATCGCGCATTGCCTTTACTTTTGCATTAATGGTATAAGTGGTGACCGTGCGACGTTTGCGGCGCTTGCCGGTTTTGCGCACGTGCTTATTTTGTGTTTCAGAGGGTGTGGTGAGCAGTATTTCTGCATTAGGGCAAGTTCGTTGCAGGTCGGTGATGAGCAGACGTGCTTCTTGCTTAAATTCATCGGCAGTGATTTTGTTATAAGCCTCGTTTGTACCCAACGAAAGGATTAGAAGCGACGGCTCGAAACGAGCAATATCATTGGCAAAACCGGGAATCATATTATATGTGCCGAAAGTTGCGCCATTGTTGCCTATGACGTGATAAGCCACACCCGCATCGCCATTGATCAGATTGATTCCGTGGATCGTGGGATGCGAAGCTGTGCCGAGGGTGATATTCAGAGCCGAGGTAGTGTCGGGCAACGCGAAGGTGAGCACACCGGCAGAATCACATTGAGCCACAAGGGGATCAAGCAAGCTGAGCGAAGGCCCCGAGAAGTATATAGCCACGGAATCAAATGGCTCACGAGCAGTGATGAGCATGGGTGTTTCCTCGGCTTCGGGAGTGATCCCGATTCCGGTAAATCCCATACGTGTGCCCCACGGCGTCTTTAGCAAACGCGCCTGTGCCATTGGAATTTCTGAGGAAATAACGTAGTCGACAGGTTCGTTTGTACCGGCGAGTTTAAACGGTACGATAAGCGAACGGCCCGCCGAACCATAATGCTGCCCCAGAAGGGTGCGTGTAACGGCTGTGCCCATATCAGCCTGCAGGTGTGAGTCGCCTATGTGTACAATGGTCACACGGGCAGAATCTGCTCCCCGAAGTTGTGAGGCTAATCCGCTCCAATCGTGCCCTTTGAGATCGATGCGGTTATCGGCCACATTAATATATTTAGGATAGTCGATAGACGGGGCGACGTATGCCGCGCGTTTAGCCGACTCCATTTCAGGATTTTCGCGTATCTCGGATTGTTCCTGAGCGCAAGCGCAGGAAACAGAGAGCGCCGAGAGTGCCAGTGCTATATAGAATTTCATTTTATACTGTGGTTTAAAGATTCAAGAAAAATATCGGCCAAAGCTTTGCCGCCTTTATGATTCAGATGCACGTAGTCGGAATTGACGAGTCTGCGATTGTGCCAGTCGACAGCCGCACCTTCGCCGCCCATAGCTGCGCGTGTGTCGTAGAAAAGCACGCCGGAACGTGCGGCCATAGCACGCTGGGCCTTGACCAACGCGGCAACTGTTGGCATCGAACCTAATGATGTGCCCTGCTTGGCGCCACGGTCGGCCACACCCATCACAAGAATCTGTGCGTTGGGATATAGGGAGCGTAGATTTGCGATCACTTCCTCCATTCCGCGGGCGTATGGAGTATAGTCTTTCTGGGCGGCTGAGAGGGCATTCATACCAAATTCAAGAATGATAAGGTCGTAGTCGATCCAATTACGCATCTCGCGGGTTGTGCTGGCGTCAAGCTGACGATGACTTATACCGCTATTACCGCGCAACGAAATGTCGTCGAGCACTATGCCGGTGGAGTTTTCAAGCCATATCCCAAGGACATCCAGCCCGGGAGAATTGATTTCCACCTTGAATTCTGAAGTGGCTCCGGGCACCGCAATGGCTTGCAGCCGGGTAGATGCTGCGATGGGAAACGTCATTGCCGAATCTGCCACAGTGATGGTTACGCTCCCCGGATTAGAGGCTTGGTAGATCATAGTGGATGAATTCCAACTATCCAGATGATCGGGGCGTTTGCTACCCTTAAAGCTTGATACGGCTCCGGCATCAGCAGTGTGATAGAGACCGAGTATAGTGCGCAACGGATCGTTATTCATCTTGCGAATCTCGGTTTCTTTCCAACCTTTGGCAGATTGATTCACACTGCCACGGAAACCCGGGAAATTGGAAAATGCAGCCACATACCCTACTCCGCGTCCGCCGTATTGCGACTGCAGCCCGGCTCTGATGTCCTGTGCCAAAATGTCGCCCTCAATATATGAATCGCCTACCATAGCAATTCGCACGGGGCGGATGATGGCCTGGGCAAGCGTATTCTTGAGTTTGTGAAGTGCGGATCCGTCGGCGGAATAATCCTCTATTAACACCACATCACCGTCGCGGGGGGCCACATCCGGCACTATGATCACCGGTGCAGTAGCAGTCTCAGCTTCAATAACGGTATCTACGGCCTCGGCACTATCTCCCTGCTCCACGAATTTAAGCAGTTCGGGGTCGACGTTATCGGCGGCGTTGGAACGCTCGGCGTCAGCGTTCATCTTCTGTGGCATAAGGTCGGCAAAGAGATGAAAATCCTTGAGCCGGCCGCCGCTCCATCGTTCCCACGGACAAGCCGACAGGGCGATAAGAATAGCAACCGCTCCGAGAGGAATAATCAGAGATCGCAGCGAATTTTTCATTGACAGGAATTAACCTTTAAGCAACTCTTAAAAATTAGACGATATAGATTTGCGTAGGATTGACGATGCATTTTGTCCTTTGAGCAAATGAGCGTAACGAGCTACGTGACTGAGCGAAAAGAACAAAAGGCGCGTCAAGACAAGCAAGGATATATCGGCCCGCAGGGTTTAAAATATAGCCCATAATATAAACTAATTTTTGAGAGTTACTTATGTTCAATAAGACTTAACAGTGTGGCAGCTTTCGCTTCGGTTTCGTTCCACTCGTCCTCGGCTACGCTGGCGGGTGTGATTCCACCACCGGCATAGATAGCCCAGGACCCATCACGGGGGTCAAACTGCGCGCAGCGAATTGTCACATAGGTATATATACGCATTTCATCTGAAAGGTAAACATAACCGCCATAACATCCGCGCTGATGCTGCTCCACATCTGCTATATCGGCCAGTGCCTCGGCACGCGGAGCACCGGATAGCGCCGGGGTGGGTGCAAGGGAATCAAGCAATGCGGGGGTCTGAGCCGATGGCTGCGACATCTCGCCTGTGAAGTTAGTCATCAGGTGTTTTATAGCCCCGTATGTAATGGTGCGTGGA
>CAZHDH010000075.1:0-11472 GCA_964531245.1 uncultured Bacteroides sp.
TTGTAATATAGCGTGTTACAATTGTTTCAAAATGTTACATCTCTGTTACACGTGTGTCACAGACACAATTCTGTGTAATATCTGTAACGTGATTGTAACACAAATTGCGATCCCTTGCCGAACTTTTTCACTCGTCGTTAGTACTACAATCGCAACCATATATATAATAGAGGTAGGAAAAATATAATTTGTATAAGTTAAAACCTTTTATTACCTTTGTATGCTGTAAGACTTACTTATATGGGTAAAACGATATTATTTAATCTGGAAAGCACTCAACCGTCAATCTCAGGCAAGAGGCATGGAGGCGGCATTTACGGCGAGATACTGTTCAAAAGAATGGTGGAGCTGAATGCCGACATGGCCGCTTTCTATACATCCGAGAAGTGGATGAATCCTGATATATTGCGCGTGATCCGGGAAAATAATATACCGTTATACGATCTTAAGGGTCGCACGTTGCAGGATCTTGTGGCCGAGATAAAGCCACGGCTGTTCTATTCTGCAATGATGGATGTTTACGATTTCGGTCCGGAGGTAGCTACCCTCGGCACTCTTCATGGCCTGAGGCTGATAGAGCTGCCGCACGATCCCTTGATGCTGCGGTATCCCGGCAATCCGCTTTCGCATCGTGTAAAGCATTACGTTGAGCCGTTTTTGCCATCATTGGTTTTCCGCTTCAACCGGTCACGATACTATTCATATATCCCCACGCAGGATTTTGTGGTGGTATCCAATCATACCGCCAATGCCGTGCGTGAGTTCTTTCCGGAAAAAGCCGATGCCGACATCAAGGTATTTTATTCGCCGTCGACCACCGCTGAAATACCGCTTGATGAAGCAAAAGTGGCCGATTACCCCTATTTCCTGATGGTGAGCGGCAACCGTTGGGAGAAAAACATCCTGCGAGCCATTATAGCGTTTGAAAAACTGTTTGACCAAGGAAAACTCGACGGATTTATGGTGCATATCACCGGCTTGTCGTCGCTCGATGAAATCCGTTATAAATACCGTCATCCGCATAGGTTTAAAGCACTGGGATATGTAGACGATTCAGAGCTGCAGCGTCAATATCGCGATGCTTATGCGTTTCTGTATCCGACGCTTAACGAAGGCTTTGGTTATCCTCCGCTGGAGGCTATGCGTTTCGGGGTTCCGGTGGCTGCGTCGCATATATGTTCCATTCCAGAAGTGTGTGGCGAATCGGTGTTATATTTCAATCCGATGAAGATTGATGAAATAGCCGGCGCGATCGAGATGCTCACACGTCCCGAGATACGTGAACGCCTGAAGGCTGAAGGCTATGAGCGATATGAATATATCACTGCGCGCCAAAAATCAGACCTCGATGCCCTGGCCCGATATATTATCGAAAAGGCTAAGGAGTAAACAAACACCGTTCTTATTTCTCATAAAACTTGATAGGCAGGCCGTCCGGGTTCTGAAAGAAAACAAAACGTTTTCCGGTGTATTCATCGGTGCGTATCGGTTCGTAAGACACACTCCTTTGGCGTTCTATATCGTCTAATTTTTAAGAGTTACTTATCAGATAACGTTTGGGTCATTCCATTAATGTACTTATTTTCCATAAGGATATTCCCACCCGCAGGGAGATGTTTCAAACTCAATGGTCGGGTGCGAAATTCCGGCTTCCCGGGCACAGTTGCGAATCTGCTGCTTCACTTGGTCTTCGTAGTCGTGGCTGTCAATGAGCACATGAAGGGTCATGGCGTTGAGTGTGGTGCTGATCGCCCATACGTGCAGATGATGAATTGAACGTACATGAGGGATGTTCTCGATCGTATCTTTCAGCTTATCTATGTCAATTCCCTCAGGCACACCATCGATCGAGAGTTTAAGAGTCTCTTTGAGCATATTCCAGGTGGATACAAGAATAAGGATGGCGATAACGAGCGAAATAATCGGGTCAATCATTACCCACCCGGTCAACGAAATTACGATACCCGCAATCACAACCCCTACAGATACCAGCGTGTCGGCAGCCATGTGCAGGAAAGCACCGCGTACATTCAGATCCTCCTTCTGATCCTTCATAAGAAGCCATGCCGTAGCACCATTGATTATGATTCCGATACCGGCGGTCAAGCTCACAATATCGCCGTCAATGGGTTCGGGATGGGAAAACTTGCGAACACTCTCTACGATAATCACCCCCACCGCCACAAGCAGAATGATAGCGTTGAGCAGTGAGATTAGTATTGTAGCCTTTTGGTAGCCGTAGGTAAACCTTTTGTTGGCATGTGCAAGGGCTAATTTAACGCCCACCAGAGTCAGTATCAGGCTGAAAACATCGCTGAGATTGTGGCCCGCATCAGATACGAGGCCCATTGAATGAGCATAGATGCCTATGCCTCCCTCAATCAGCACATAAAGGAGATTAAGAACGATACCCCATATCAATACCTTGCTTACGCGGGTAAATGTATGATGGTGCTGGTGACCATGATGATCGTGTGTATGCTGAGTATTTTGTTCGTGTGCCATATAATTAAATCCGCTTTTATAAGTAACTCATAAAAATTAGTTTAAATAATGGAGATTCTTATCAACCCTCCGGGCCGATATATACGCGCCGTTTGTCCTTTTCGCTCAGTCACGTAGCTCGCTACGCTCCTTTACTCATAGAACAAAACGCATCGTCAATCCTACGCAAATCTATATCGTTTAATTTTTAAGAGTTACTTACTTTAAAACGAATAAGGCTTGATTAGGGTTGACTCGTTTCCCACCTGAATTTTTAGGTTTCTCCCAAAAATAAAACTATTTCTTAGTGCGGTACTGGAAACCACGCGAGGTAAGCTCAAGGTGCAACGCCGACGACATATCACTCCAGAAATGGTCGGCATCGCGGTGGCGTAACGGACGGCCACCGTGTGGTGTAGGCTCTTGCCAATATGCGAATAATTCATCTATTACGTGCTTCAGAGCATCCGGTTCAATTTCATAACGACGCGAGTATCCAGGTGCGCTTTCCTCCATAAATTGCTGAAGGTAAGCCACCTCGTTAGTGTCGGCCTGCGGTTTTTCAGCCGGCTGACCGGGTGTGATACCCTGCTGCTGCATAAGGTCGAGAATTATACCGAGATAAGGCATCAGCTTTTCTGGAATTTCAGTTCCGGCGTTGATATAAGCGATCAGAGCCGCGTACAGGCGACCGCGCAGGCGGTCAGAGAAACGTTCGATGTGGCGTACCCACATTTCGTCAAGGGTGATATTCATACTGTTTTGCGAAATTTTAGATTACTCTGCAAAATTACTACCGCAGCCATACCTGTGCGCCACACAAGATCCACAACAAGACAAAATGTGGCAAAAATGGCGTGTTTGCCGGCTTTTCGTCGTGCCGGTCTTAAACTATCGGATTCATCCGGATGTTATTTATAGCGAAATAACTAACATTTAAACATACATTATTATGACCTATGATCAAATGAAAGCAAGTGCACCGGCTGTGTTGGTGGAATTTTATGCCACGTGGTGCCCTCATTGCAAGGCAATGGCTCCAGTCGTAGAACAAATATCTGAAATGCTGGAGGGCCAGGTAAAGGTTGTGCAACTTGATATTGACACCAATAGCGAAGCTGCGGATGCCGAGGAAATTACCGGTACTCCTACCTTTATTCTCTACAAGAACGGCCACGAAGTGTGGCGTCAGGCCGGTGAAATGCCCGGCGACGTGCTCTTGAATAAAATTACATCTCACCTGCGTTAATCTTAAAGACTATGGAAGGCGGCGACCACACCTTGCTATCCGACTGGCTTAAATGTCTCGGCGTAAAGCATACCGACAATTATACCGATAGTGAATTTGGGAAAATGGCGTTTCATACACTCTTCGGTATGAAAAAGCTTTTGGAGGCGTATGGTGTGGCCAGCGCCGGCCTTCGTCTTGATGATAACGCCCAACTCGAAAAGTTGCCACGGCCGCTGATAGTTCAGACGGTCAAGGGTCTCGTGATAGTGACAGATGTCACGGCCGACAGCGTGTCATATCTATCGCAATCTGTAGCGGAAACTGCTCCCCGCGATCGTTTCCAGCAAGCAATGACCGGTAATGTAATGGTGGCTTTTCCTACCGATGAGTCGATCGAACCGGAATATCACACGCATCGCTTTACCGACTGGGCTAACCGAGCTAAAACGTGGGTGTTGGCATTTGGAGCGGTGGCTCTGTTTGCATATCTGTTTATTTCAAACGGATTGTATACTCACATCTCCACTATATTGCTTACCCTGATCAATTTAGCCGGGATATACATTACTTATCTTTTGGTGCAGAAGTCGGCACATATCAAGAATAAGCACGCAGATGCGGTGTGCTCGGTGGTGGAAGCGGGAGGTTGCGACGACATCCTGAGCTTGTCGGCCTCCAAATTTTTCGGAATATTCGGCTGGAGTGAGGTTGGATTCTCCTATTTCAGTGTATCGTTGCTGTGCCTGCTCGTCTTTCCGCAATATATAAATTATCTGGCGGCGATCAATATATTATGCCTGCCATTCTCGTTCTGGAGCGTATGGTATCAGCGGTTTAGAGCCAAGACTTGGTGTACACTGTGCCTGTGTGTTCAGGCAATGTTATGGCTGCTGTTCTTCTGCTACTTAGGCGGAGGTTGGATCAAAAACATATTCCCGCTGCACATCGAATTCTTTGTACTCGGGATCACGTACCTCACCGTAATGCTTGGACTCAACGCGCTTATGCCCCTTATCGACCGAAATAAATAATATGGATATGCAAAATAACGATAAACTCAACAGCTTGCTCGCACAGCTTCCGGGTTCAAGGGCACTGAGCGCACTCGAACTTAACGATATACGCTTCAGTGGCCGCAAAACAGTGATTACCCCGGGGCGCCTCAAGTCGTCGCGGCGGAAATGATCGTGGGTTGCAGGTTATTTTGGGTTCTGATTATGGCTAAATAAAATAAATTGCGTATCTTTGCAGCGTAAATATGAACTGACAATAATCAGCCCATTATGCCTCAAAAGATTATAATCCTCGATTTCGGCTCACAGACCACCCAGCTTATCGGACGTCGTGTGCGCGAACTCAACACTTATTGCGAGATTATTCCGTATAATAAATTCCCCGCCGATGACCCAGACGTTATCGGCGTTATTCTTTCGGGTAGTCCGTTTTCTGTCTACGACGACAAGGCCTTCAAGGTGAATATCGAGCCTATCGCAGCGCGTTATCCGGTGCTTGGTATCTGCTACGGCGCACAAATGCTCGCTTACCAAAACGGCGGAACGGTGGAAAGCGCACCCTCGCGCGAATATGGCCGTGCAATTCTGGCCGAGGTTGATTCTGCCGACCCTCTGTTTGCCGGAATCAAGCCCGGTGAAACCGTATGGATGAGCCATGGCGACACCATCACTACGTTGCCCGAAGATTTCAGCGTAGTTGCCTCCACCGAATCTGTCAAATATGCCGCATATCGTGTAAATGGTCGAGATATATGGGGCGTACAATTCCATCCCGAGGTGTTCCACAGCACCTGCGGAACACGTTTGCTCTCCAACTTTGTCAAAGACATTTGCGGCTCGAAGGGCGATTGGAGTGCCGATGCTTATATCGACACCACAGTGGCTCAATTGCGCCAGCAGCTTGGCAACGACCGTGTGGTGCTGGGACTGAGCGGTGGCGTCGACTCATCGGTGGCAGCGGTTCTCATCTCCCGTGCCATTGGCGATAACCTCACCTGTATATTCGTGGATCACGGCTTGCTGCGCAAGGACGAATTCAAACAGGTGCTTGACGACTACCGCTGTCTGGGTCTTAACGTAATTGGTGTGGATGCCTCAGAAAAATTCTTTAGCGAACTTGCCGGCGTAAAAGATCCCGAACGCAAACGCAAAATCATCGGCAAAGGCTTCATTGATGTATTTGATGCCGAGGCTCACAAAATAAAAGATGTGAAATGGCTTGCGCAGGGTACAATTTATCCTGACCGTATAGAATCGCTTTCAATCACCGGCACCACTATCAAGAGTCACCACAATGTGGGTGGCCTGCCCGAAAAGATGAACCTGCGCCTGTGTGAACCGCTGCAATGGCTCTTCAAAGACGAAGTGCGAGCCGTCGGTCGTGCGCTCGGAATGCCCGAACACCTCATTTCGCGTCATCCCTTCCCCGGTCCCGGCTTGGCAGTGCGCATCCTCGGCGACATCACGCCCGAAAAGGTGCGCATCCTTCAGGAAGCCGACGACATCTTTATCCGCGGTCTGCGCGAATGGGGACTATACGACCAGGTGTGGCAGGCAGGTGTGATACTGCTCCCTGTGCAAAGTGTGGGCGTGATGGGCGATGAACGCACATACGAAAGCGCCGTGGCCCTGCGCGCCGTGACATCCACCGATGCCATGACTGCCGACTGGGCGCACCTCCCCTACGAATTCCTTGCCAAAGTATCAAACGACATCATTAACAAAGTGCGCGGCGTAAACCGCGTAACCTACGACATCTCCTCAAAACCACCGGCAACCATCGAGTGGGAATAACCCTCTTGCTAAATACATAAAACTGCTTATAATCAGTCGTCTATACGCTTTTAAAAGATAGTATAGGCGACTGAAATCTTGCAATAGCTTAGATAAATAAGATCTGTGTATTAAGACATGGGATAATATACTCAGAGATTTCGAGTCCTTTTAGATTTAAATGGTTATAACTTGAGATATTCATATAGACAATTCAGCATATAAACTATGCATATAGTTAGAGAATTGTACGAAATATCTTATTGCGACTACATTGTCGCTGGCTTAGGAAGTCATAAAAGTAGACAATACACGCCTTCTTCTCCTTCGTGGGAGGGGATGCGGACGAGGAAGGAGAGGCGATCTTCGTCCGTCTCGAAAGATGCTGCCGGGGAACTGTTATGGGCTAACTCTCGCTGTATTGTTGGTATGCAGGTCTTGCGACCCTCTGTCAAAGACAGTTCTTTCAGGAACTCACCGAGGCGGCGATTGCGGTAGTAACGGCTAACCATGCGCTGACCCTTTCTGAATTGCATCCATCGGAATAGAGCGGTCGGAACAGGTTGCGACAAGAATATACTCTCCACCGATATTGTCGAAGTCATTGGCAAACGCCCAAACGCCCAAACTCCCGGGTAGATCCTGTCAGGATTCCACCCCTTCTTAAACTCAATCCTATTGGATTCAACTTTCCTCTGGCTCAGCAGGTCTTCAACGTTTACCGGTATTGACATTAAATCAATTATTTAGAATGGTATGAATTAATACGTCAGAGTGAAAAAGCCATCAAGATATATGAACCAATACTCAAAATTACAAAAAAATAATGATGTTTAGGACGAAATATCCCGATAATCAGCACCGTACATTCAAAAATATTTTGTAATTTTGCTTCTAACTTCCGATAATACTCTCTTATCAGAAGTAAATTAAAATATGATTGACAAAAATCTGACAGAAGAAGACATAAAGAACCGCTATATTACACCGGCCATTGAGAATAAGGGTTGGGATAAGAAGCAAATCCGTATGGAATATCCATTTACGGATGGTCGTGTAATATTTGATGGTCTCGTCCATGATCGAAAAGCAAGGAAGCGTGCTGACTATCTTCTCTTTGATTTTAATAATCAGCCAATAGCTGTTGTCGAGGCTAAAGATGCAAGTAAACCCATTGGAGGTGGTATGCAGCAGGCAATAGAATATGCTCAGATTCTTGACTTGCCATTCGCTTATAGCTCAAATGGAGAAGGCTTCATTGAACACGACCGTTTAACCGGAGTAGAGACATTAATAGACATTGACAAATTCCCTTCACCTGATGAGCTTCATATTCGTCTGCTTAACCATAAGAAGCTTACACTTGAACAGCAGGAAATTGTAGATACACCATACTATACCGATGCGTATTCTCATGAGCCTCGATATTATCAAAGAATAGCCATAAATCGTACCGTTGAAGCTATTGCTAAAGGTCAGGAGCGTGTTCTGATTGTAATGGCTACCGGCACCGGGAAGACTTATACGGCATTTCAGATAATACACCGACTTCACAAATCAGGTGCTAAAAAGAAAATCCTTTATTTAGCTGACCGCAACATCCTCATAGACCAGACTATGACACAAGACTTCAAACCCTTCAAGAAGTTCATGTGCAAAGTCAGGGAGGGAGAAATTGACACAGCGTTTGAGGTCTATATGGCACTGTATCATCAGTTAGTTGGTAAGGATGGAGAACCCGACCCGTTCTTAAAAGTGCAGCCTACATATTTTGACCTCATCATTGTCGACGAATGTCATCGTGGGTCAGCGAAAGATGAATCCGCGTGGCGTAAAGTATTGGAATACTTCAAATCTGCAACACAGATTGGTATGACCGCTACGCCTAAAGCCGAGAATGGAGCTAATAATCTTGATTATTTCGGTAAACCGATTTATACCTATTCTCTCTTGCAAGGTATTCAAGATGGATTCCTCGCACCTTACCGAGTGACCAATTCATATATCGACCTTGACCTACAAGGATTCACTCCTGAAGAGGATGAGAAAGATATTTTCAAGAAAATCATCGAACAGCGTCTATATCAGCAAAAGGATTTTGGCCGCGATATAAACTTCACCACTCGGCGTGAATTGGTAGCCAAACGTATAACCAAAATGCTTCATGATATTGGACGAATGACTAAAGCAATAGTCTTCTGTACCGATATTGAAGAAGCCGAGGCCATGCGTCAGTTACTCACCACGATGAATGCTGATATGTGTCAGAAAGACTCACGATATGTAATGCGTATCACTGGTGATGACAATGTCGGCAAGCGTCAGCTTGACAACTTTATCAACGTAAACGAACCATATCCCACAATCGTCACGACATCTGAACTTTTGGCTACAGGTGTTGATTGCAAAACTTGTGGACTCATTGTTATTGACAAGGAGATTGGCTCGATGACTGAGTTTAAACAGATTATCGGCCGTGGAACAAGACTCCGCACTGACAAGGGGAAATGGCATCTTGAAATTCTCGATTTCCGTAATGCCACAAAGAAATTCAAAGATCCCGATTTCGATGGTGAACCACTTCCTCCCACAAAGCCGAGAAAAGAATATCCTAAAGTCGAAGGCGGTGAAGGCAGTGGAGCTGTTCACGAGCCTCATGTAAAATATATCGTCGCCGGGAAGCCGGTGACGATCACTACTGAAATTGTCTCGGTGCTCGGAGAGGATGGAAAAACTATGAGAACGGAATCCGTTACATCATTTACTAAAAAACAGATTCTGAATCATTACTCCTCTCTTGACAACTTCATCAACGAGTGGACTACCGCCGAACGCAAAGCCGCTATTGTTGACGAACTGAAAGAACTGAACGTACTTGTAGATGCTGTCTGTCAAAAGAATCCGGCTCTGGCAGATGCAGATATATTTGATATTATTTGCCACGTCGCCTTTGACCAACCTGCATTAACTCGTAGGGAAAGAGCAAATAACGTCAAGAAACGGAACTATTTTGCCAAGTATGAGGGCAAAGCTCGTGAAGTTCTTGAAGCTCTACTTGAAAAGTATGCCGAACATGGTATCTTGGATTTCGAGAGTGCCGATATTCTCGACCATGCTCCATTCAATAAAATCGGAAAACCGCAGAAGATTGTTCGTCTCTTCGGTGGTATGGATGAATTTAACAAGGCAATTGCCGAACTCGAAAAAGAAATATATAAAGCTGCATAATCAATGGCCGTTAACAATATAGTAAAGCGAATACAAAACATCATGCGTCAGGATGCCGGTATTAACGGCGATGCCCAGCGTATCGAGCAGATGACATGGATGTTTTTTCTTAAAGTCTATGATACTCAAGAAGAAACTTGGGAATACAAGGCGATGAAAGAAAAAAGGAGTTTCATGTCTATTATTCCTGAGAAACTTCGTTGGCGTAACTGGGCTATTGATGAAAAAGATGGATCAGCTCTCACCGGAGATGCACTCTTGAAACTTGTGAATGAAGAGTTGTTCCCCACGTTGAAAAATCTGGATGTTTCAAATGAAACACCGAGAGCATTATCTATAGTCAAGGAAGTTTTTGAGGACATCAACCAATATATGAAAGACGGCGTTTTGCTTCGTCAAGTCATAAATATCATAAACGAGATTGAGTTTGATGATGCCGAAGACCGTCACATGTTTGGTGACATCTATGAGGGAATTCTCAAAGAATTGCAATCTGCAGGAAATGCCGGAGAGTTCTACACCCCTCGTGCACTGACAGATTTTATGGTTAAGACACTCGATCCTCATCTTGGAGAAGCCTTTGGAGACTTCACTTCCGGAACAGGCGGCTTTCTAACATCTGCACTTAACTATTTGCAACCTCAGATTAAAACGACAGCTGATGGCGAGAAGTATCAGAGCGCCGTTATCGGTCAGGAGTGGAAACCTCTGCCTTACTTGCTTTCTATAACAAATCTGCTTCTCCACGATGTCGAAGCACCAAATATCCGCCATTGCGATTCACTTGGTGTAAACGTAACGGATATTAAAGACAGCGATAAGGTTGATGTAATTGCGATGAATCCTCCTTACGGCGGAAGCACTCAGAGCAATATCAAATCCAATTTCCCGATGGATATGCGCAGTAGTGAGACTGCCGATCTCTTTATGGTGCTGATTATGTATCGACTAAAGAAAGGCGGTCGCGCTGCGGTAATCATCCCTGACGGATTCCTTTTTGGTGCTGATAACGCAAAATTGGCTATTCGAGAAAAGCTGCTTAAAGATTTCAATCTTCACACCATCATTCGTTTGCCGGGGAGCATCTTTGCACCCTACACATCTATTGCAACCAACATAATCTTCTTTAACAACGAGCGTGCCGAAGGTGCTCCCGAAGGTTATTCAACGAAAGACACTTGGTTCTATCGCCTTGATATGCCGGAAGGTTACAAACATTTCTCCAAGACCAAATCTATGAAACTGGAGCATACTGCTCCTATTTCTGAATGGTGGAATGACCGTAAGGAAATTGTTGCTGAAAATGATGAAAAATCACGTTGTTTCAGTGTCAAGGAATTAGTTGAAAGTGATTTTAACTTTGACCGATGCAAGTTCCCCAAGGAGGAAGAGCAAGTTCTTCCACCTAAGCAGCTCCTTGAAGAGTATTACAAGAAGCGTAAAGCTCTTGAACATCAGATTGACCAAACTCTTCAGGAAATTCAGGACATTCTCGGATTTAAGATTGACATTGAATAATCATGACTGGCAAGCAACTTCGCAATAGCATACTTCAGTGGGCGATTCAAGGAAAACTTGTGCCCCAAGATCCTAACGACGAACCTGCATCCGTTCTTCTCGAACGCATACGGGAAGAAAAGGCACGTCTTGTTAAAGAGAAGAAAATCAAGCGAGATAAGAATGAAACTATCATCTACCGTGGTGAGGACAATTCCTATTATGAGAAGACGCTCGCCACAGGCT
>CAZHDH010000076.1:0-11465 GCA_964531245.1 uncultured Bacteroides sp.
TAGATTTAAAAGGCAAGCAACTTTATCCGTTCTGTACCTCCTACGAAAGCCCAATATCTGAGGCAGATGCCACTCTAAAGAAAGGCTATCCGGATCTCAACTGGCATATCGGTCTCAGATTCCCCGCTACCCCACAACAGATTAAAGACTGGCTTAAATAGAAAACGTCAAATATTACTCAATAAAATAAGGACAGACCATAGAAAAACACTACGGCCTGTCCTTAATTTATTGTGGAATTATCTAATAGCGGATCTTACATGCTGAGAATTCATAGTTCAAGTTTTTCGTAAATCCTAAATTTTATATTGCCCTGTAGTAGTTTGGTTGCTGAAACTAAGGGCAGATTGAGTTAGATTTTAGAGGAAGTCATCACGACTTCAAGGTGAGATTCTCGGCTGTTCGTGGAATCTTAGTGCTTCTAAGTGAATCCCTACACAACCTTTTGAACGAAATCGAAGCATTAGGTCTTAATTCACTGCAATATTACAAATTTCTTTCGTTAATCCCACGACTACGAGAGAGGAATACCATACCGAAAAACATAGAAACACGAATTATCGCTTGGGTCGGTGCAATTGATTGTGTTTGATATTTCTCTTTTTTTCGTTTTGGTCTCTAACGATTCCGTTTAGTATCTGACCTACTGGCAAACCAATTTCAACTTTTCCAACCTTTAAATAAGGAGTAACTATGGGCTCTAATTGATATTTGTTTGTTCCAGTCTGTTGGACAGCTTGACCTCCTACCAATATGCCGGTTCTTTCGTTTATTCGGTAGTTTATATAACCGCCAAATGTTGAGCGCTGATAATATCCCAACATCGCAGGCGACATCGGCAAGCCGCCGTTCAGAGTAGGAGGAATTCCAAAATAATAAGTCCCATAGGCTGTAAAAGATAAATGAGGCGAAAGAAGATACGATAAATTTCCTGTTATGCCGTATTGAGTGTGTACTCCTTGATAAAAACCATATTTATTCGCCTCCACACCCATATAAAGGCTTATGTTCTCATAACTTTGGAATATTCCAATGGCTCCATTGTCTATATGCATCAATCCGGGCATAGCCGTTTGTGCCCCCGTAGCTATGATTGAGCCATTTCTCCAACTATACAAGTTAGACTGTCCGGGTATAAACGATAAAGATGGAATTTGCACGGTTGAATCCGCATAAGACTTATGATAATTTATATTGGTAAAACTTAATGGGATACGTGGCGCGGACAATATCGGCAGAGGAAACAAGTCTCCGGAAGTATTAGAATGTGTAATAATAGAATTTTCTATTCTAATACTATCTCCCCCTACCTGAAAAGAGGAATTTTCCGTCTGCGCATACGCTGTCGCAGTAAACATAGCAAGTAGAATGGCGTAGATTACTTTCATAACTCGTTGGTGGAGTTAAAGTTCCAAAATATTTATAATAAAAAGTTGCACAATTCGTGGATTATTAGCAAATTAGAGGTAACCACACCGCTAACTACTATCGCTCTGCTTATGCGCAACTTCATAGCAAATTTCGTAAGAATCCTCGGAATATGCAAGGATTTCGCTGGAAATCGTGTCAACGCACTTGGTTACATCCCCCCACGTGGGGTTGTTCCAAAATTCTCCCATCTCGAAGTCGTTGCTCTTGGAATAACAGCCGAGGCATTTGGATTCGACAGCGAAAATCTTCTCTCTCATCGTCTGCACCATGAGTGCAAGGAGGATTTGCCAAACATGATAAGTCGCAGACAGTTCAATGCACGGCGTAAACTGCCGGCTCGTCTTGCAGAAGATATACGGAAGGAGGTAGCAATCTCTATTGATGGTGCAGAGGATGTCTTCTGCATTGACTCCAAACCTGTAAATTATGTGTATAATTAAGCTTAATAGCCTTCAAGAGTGAAAAAAGGTTAAAATAAGGGCGATTTCAATTAAAAGTGGGGTTCTGAACCCGTTTAAGCGTTTGAAAGCCCCACTTTGAGAACTGTAAATCGCAGAAAAACACAGAAGATTAGAAAGTTACGTTTGATGAACGTAAATCGTGAACAAAACTGTTCACGACAACGCTTGTTCACGAATTGCACACCCGGTAACCTCACAATGTTCACAATTCTGCCGGATAGGGGTATTACAAAAATCGCTGAAACTGTCTTAGTTTCAGCGATATGCGGCATTCTGCCGGTTTCTTCTGTGATCCGCCTGGGGCTCGAACCCAGGACCCCAACATTAAAAGTGTTGTGCTCTACCAGCTGAGCTAGCGAATCGTGCTTTTCAAAAGCACTGCAAAGGTAGGTACTTTTTTTGATATGACCAAATGTTTTGACATTTTTTTTGATTTCTCGGGTGGAAAATGTGCAAAAATGGGTCGAAATCGGGGTTTGGGAGGTGTGTATAGGGGTAATTAGCTCTACGATGGGGATGGTGAGGCCTACTTTGCATTCTCACATTGTGGGTGTCGCATTCGGGAAATGTGGAATTTTATAATCTCTTTTGGTTTGCCTGATGGCTTCCGGCGTGGGGCGGGCAGAGGTTTTACGGTGAGCCACCGTCCGGCGCGCGTCCCACCCGCGGGGGTAGAGTACGCGTCGGGTGTATCACCTCCCGGTACCGAGGCGTGTGCGGTGCATTCATTCGGTGCGGGGGATGTTCCGATGTTTGAAGTGGGCTTATTTTTTCTTGTTTTTATGGGGCCAGCTGGAGGTGTGTTTGCGCAGGACTATGGCGGAGCGGGCGGGGAGGTAGAGTTTGAGCCATTCTACTCCGGCGGGAGCGTAGAGGGGATCGGTGAGGGTGAGGTGTTCTACTTTTTCGTCGATATTGCCGTAGCCGCCAAATTCGGGGTTGTCGGTGCTGAGGATGGTGGTGTATGAGCCGCTGGGGGTGAGGATGCCGTAGTCGCTGAATGATTTGGTGGGATTGAAGTTGAATACGAATATGAGGTTTCCGCGCATGAATGCAAGCACTTGGTCGTCGTCTTTCTCCCAGAGCTTGCGGATGGGCAGTGCCTGGAAGTTGTAGCAGTGGCTTACGGTTTCGATCATAGCGTTGTCGAATGCGTTGAGGTATTTGTATTGGAGGTCGTCGCGGTCTACGAGGTCCCATTGCCGGCGGGCGTATTTGTAGCTCCAGCCGTTGCCTTCGCGGGGGAAGTCGATCCATTCGGGGTGTCCGAATTCGTTGCCCATGAAGTTGAGGTATCCGCCGTTGATGCTGGCGAGGGTGACGAGGCGAATCATTTTGTGCAGGGCAATTCCTCGGGCGACGGCGGAGTTGTTGTCGCCCACGGACATGTGCCAGTACATTTCTTTGTCGATGAGTCGGAATATTACGGTTTTATCGCCTACGAGGGCTTGGTCGTGGCTTTCGACGTATGATATGGTTTTTTCGTCGGCTCGTCGGTTGGTGAGTTCCCAGAAGATTGATGTGGGGTGCCAGTCTTCGTCTTTTTTCTCTTTGAGTGTTTTGATCCAGTAGTCGGGTATTCCCATTGCCATGCGGTAGTCGAATCCGATGCCTCCGTCGGCCACGGGGAGTGCGAGTCCGGGCATTCCGCTCATTTCTTCGGCGATGGTTATGGCTTTGGGATTGACGGTGTGAATGAGTTTGTTGGCCAGGGTGAGGTATGTGATGGCGTTGGTGTCTTGTCCGCCGTTGTAGTAGTCGGCATATCCACCGAAAGCTTGTCCGAGCCCGTGGTTGTAGTATAGCATTGATGTAACGCCGTCGAATCGGAAGCCGTCGAAGTGGAATTCTTCGAGCCAGTATTTGCAGTTGGATAGCAGGAAGTGTATGACTTCATCTTTGCCGTAGTCGAAGCATAGAGAATCCCATGCGGGGTGTTCGCGGCGGCTGTCTCCGTAGAAGTAAAGGTCGTAGGAGCCGTCGAGCCGGCCGAGGCCTTCGTTTTCGTTTTTGACGGCGTGGGAGTGTACGATGTCCATAATCACAGCGATGCCGTAGCCGTGAGCGGCGTCTATTAGGGCTTTGAGTTCTTCGGGTGTGCCGAATCGGCTTGATGGGGCGTAGAAGTTTGACACGTGGTAGCCGAATGATCCGTAGTAGGGGTGTTCCTGTATGGCCATTATCTGTATGGCGTTATAACCGTCGTGGGCTATCCGGGGAAGCACTTGTGTGCGGAATTCGTCGTAGGTGCCTACGACCTCGCGCTGCTGTGCCATGCCTATATGACATTCGTATATAAGCAGGGGGCGAGTGTCGGGTGTGAAGTCGGTATGCTCCCAGGTGTATTCGTCTTTGGGCGCCCACACTTGTGCCGAGAATATCTTGGTGTTTGTATCTTGCAGCACGCGGTTGGCGTAGGCGGGGATGCGTTCGCCCTGTCCGCCGGGCCATTTCACAAGCATTTTGTATAGCTGTCCGTGTTTGAAGGCCCGGGGGCCCCATGTGCCTTCCCACACGCCACCGTCGAGGCGTCGCAGGGCGTATTTGGGTGTGGGTTCCCAATTGTTGAAGTCGCCTATGAGGTAAATTTCAGAGGCATTGGGGGCCCATTCGCGGAACACCCAGCTGCCGTCGTCGTTGCGGTGCAGCCCGAAATATCGGTGAGCGTTGGCGAAATCGCTAAGGGTGCCGGCTTGTGATGTCAGGCGTTTTTCGGTATCGATCGCATCCTGGTGTCGGCCTGTGATGGCATCGGCAAATGGTTCGAGCCAGGGGTCATTCTTGATTATGGGGAGCACTTTGGGTTGTTTGCGGCTGCGGGGAGCCTTCTTTATGTTAGCCATATCTACTTGAATTTTATTTATAAGAACACAAACTTAGCAATTTTTATCCACACCCTGACGGGTTTAACAAAAATTAGGATTTTTGATATTCCGACGGCGACATGCCTGTCATGTGCTTGAAGTATTTGCCAAAGGATGATTGGGTGGGGAAATTTAGGGAGTAGGCTACCTGCTGGATGTTCTTGCCCGAGAACCGCAGCATATTTTTGGCTTCCATGAGCACGAAATAGTCGATCCATTTGGCGGCCGACCGTCCTGTGGATTCCTTGATAAGCAGCGATAGGTATTTGGGCGATATGAAGAGTCGTTCGGCATAGAATGATACCGACCGCTCGCGGGTGTGATGCAGGTGTACGAGCTTGAAGAAGTCGCGCACGTATTCGGCGCGTCGGTTGGCTGAGAGCACGCCGTCCTGTGTGGCGGGTGCGGGCTCAGATGCTATGCGCCGATGGTAGACCTGCACCATATTGTAGAATAATCCCGATAGGATGCTTGATGCTATGAGTTTGCATATCTGGCGGTCGGTGCCCTCGAAATCTATTGCGTTGTCATATAGCAGAGAGAAGAAGGCGGATATACGCTGACACTCGCGGTCGTTGAGCGACACTACCTGCTGGGGGCGCTCGATCAGCGGTGGAAGCGTGACGGAATTCAGATTCAGATTGATGCTTTGCGAGAATTTCAGATCGCAAAACAGTGCGTACACTTCCAAATCGTCGGCAATGGTGCTTTTAGCCTGGATGATATTGCCCGGGAATCCGATAAGCATGGTATTGGGGCCGAATGTAAACCGTTGCTGGTCGATCTCGACCTCGATGGGTGTGCCTGAGCGCATCATCAGCATCAGGGTGCCCACAAGACGCATAGGCTCAAAACCGATGAGCTCCTGCAAGCTGCCGCGCCCCGGACGTATATAACTGAATACATACGAATCATCAATCTGGCTGTAAAGCTCCGAAAAACTCACCAGCTTGGTCACATTATCCAGCCTAATCACCTTTTCCATATCGCATCTAATCTATGTTTTAGCTATGGCACAAAGGTACAACATTTTGTCCAATCGGGCAAATTTTCCGGTTTTCGGAACATTTGTGCATAAGCATTTCACACCTTCGCCTTTGGGATGCCGGAGCGATCGAGTAACTTTGTATCCTGATTAAAGCTGCTACAACATGGCCGGGCTTTGCAAGCGCACCGTGGCAGCGACCGTTAACTATACATATATAGTATTAACCCCATACTTATAATATGAAAGATTTCTTTAAAGGTATTATAGCTGTCGTCACCCTGCAATGGCTGTTTGGGAATGGTGGTAGCAGCGGATGTGGCTGCGGCGGATGTTTTACATATCTGATTCTTGGGCTTTGTCTCATCTGCTACCTGTTAGGATTGTTTTAGTGAGGACATCGAAGCTAATTTACTCAAACCAATAATAAGAATTTATGAAATAATAATTATCTTTGCAGCAGAATATCTCTTGCTAAGACCCGATATAGGGTTAGCGTGGCGTTGTACACTTATAGCTTTGGCGCGATTTTGCTATGAAAGCGGTAAGCCCATTAGCCTTGGCAAAGAAATATAACAAGAGCGTTTATCAATGCTTGTTCCTGACGTAATGAAATGCGAGATGTGTAGATCTGAGCAGAACGGGCAACAGATACAGACTCTAATGCTCTTTTTTTTAAATCTATCGCCCACGTGGGAGTCTGTGGGCAAAATTATCATTATGATAAAAGTCTATCGTTTTTTATTTATTCTGATCGGAGGGTTGGTGTCACTCTCCGCCTTCGCTCATGATTTCTATTACACTTACGAAGGTCAAACCCTAACCTACACCGTAATAGATGAGCAATCAAAGACTTGTAAGACAAAGGATGGCTATCTTTATCAGTTGTCTGTGACTAATTTTATTACTCGTCCGGGCAATGACGTTATAGGCTCACTTACAATCCCCGAAATTGCAAAAGATGGTGATACTGAATACACCGTCACCTCTATCGGCGGATGTGGTTTCTATTCATGCAGCGGCCTCACTTCAGTTGAAATTCCTAATTCCGTCACCTCAATCGGCGATGGCGCTTTCTCCGAATGTCCTAACTTTGAAACACTTTCATTGGATTGTGAAAATATTGGGAGTTGGTTCAGTGGTATAACTTCTATCAAAACGCTTAATATCGGTGATAATGTAAAGACAATCGGTGAGGATGCTTTCCGTGGGTGCAGCGGTCTTACCTCTGTTGAAATACCTGCCTCTGTCACCTCAATCGGTGAGAATGCTTTCAACGGTTGCAGCGGCCTGACCTCGGTTGAAATTCCTAAATCAATCACATTAATCAATTTAGGGGTTTTCGAGGGTTGCAGTGGTCTGACCTCAGTTGAAATTCCCAATTCCGTAACATCAATCGGCGCGTGGGCGTTCTCTTGGTGTAGCAGCCTGACATCCGTTGAAATTCCTAATTCCGTCACATCGATCGGCCATCATGCTTTCAGCAGTTGTAGCGCTCTTACTTCGATTGAAATTCCCAATTCCGTAACTTCAATCGGCGAGGAGGGGGCGTTCTCTTTTTGTAGCAGTCTGACCTCAGTTGAAATTCCCAATTCCATTACCTCAATTGATGGTGCTTTCATAGGTTGTAGCGGCTTGACTTCGATCGAAATTCCAAATTCCGTCACCTCAATTAATCGTGCTTTCGTAGGTTGCAGCGGTCTGACTTCGATCGAAATTCCAAATTCCGTCACCTCAATTGATGGTGCTTTCGAAAATTGCAGCGGTCTTACTTCGATCGAAATTCCTAATTCCGTCACCTCAATCGGCAGGTCAACTTTTTACGGCTGCCGAAGCCTCACTTCAGTGACAATTCCTAATTCGGTCACCACGATCGACCATTATGCTTTCAGTGGTTGCAGCGGCTTGACTTCAATCGAAATTCCTAATTCCGTCACCTCAATCGGCACATACGCATTCGAGGGTTGTAGCAGCTTGACCGATATTAGCTGTATGGCAATAATCCCCCCCTCTGCATATTCAAACACATTTGATAACGATGCGTATCAGAACGCGCGTCTGACAGTGCCTCAAGAATCGATGGATGCCTATAAAGGACATGAAGTATGGAAGAATTTCCGAAACACAGGGTATCAGGATGTGAAGTATGTTGAGATAGATGAAACTGAACGTGAGGTTGAAGTATTCAATCTAAACGGTATCTTTATTTCGAACTCCACCGAAGTTCTGGCTCCCGGGATCTACATTGTGCGTAATGGCGATTCCGTGAAGAAGATTGTGGTGAAGTAAGACATTTACTTATAAAAAGGACAGCGCTTCCGCACCGCCGGGGAGCGCTGTCTTAATTATCTTAGATAGGGGTGTTGAATCGAATTTGCGGGAATAGATTTTTTTTGCTAACTTTACCCCGAATTTGTGCCCGCAGATTCTCTTAAGTCTATAACCAATTCTAAAACTACTAATTTCAATGATTACTTCAATCTTTTGGATTGTACCGGCTGCAGCAATCATCGCGTTGCTTCTGGCTTGGTATTTCTATAACCAGATGATGAGGCAGAGCGAAGGTACAGACACTATGCAGCGCATAGCGTCGCACGTGCGCAAGGGTGCGATGTCTTATCTCAGACAACAGTATAAAATCGTAGGTATCGTGTTTGCGTGCCTGGTAGTGCTTTTTGCAGTGATGGCCTACGGCTTCCAGCTTCAGAATCCCTGGGTGCCGGTGGCATTCCTTACCGGTGGCTTCTTCTCGGGACTTTCTGGTTTCCTGGGTATGAAAACAGCCACATACGCATCAGCCCGCACCGCTAATGCAGCCCGCAATTCGCTCAACCAGGGCCTGCGGGTGGCATTCCGTTCAGGTGCCGTTATGGGTCTGGTAGTTGTAGGCCTCGGTCTGCTCGATATCTCTTTCTGGTTCTGGCTTCTTGACTGGCTCGTGACCGATCTGGCCGGCACAGCCAAGTTGGCTATGATCACCACCACAATGCTCACATTCGGTATGGGTGCGTCGACACAAGCACTCTTTGCCCGTGTGGGTGGCGGTATCTATACCAAAGCTGCCGACGTAGGCGCCGACCTCGTGGGCAAAGTAGAAGCCGGCATTCCCGAGGATGACCCCCGCAACCCTGCCACCATCGCCGACAACGTGGGCGACAATGTGGGCGACGTTGCCGGTATGGGTGCCGACCTATATGAATCCTACTGCGGCTCTATCCTGGCCACCTCGGCTCTGGGCGCAGCAGCTTATCTGCTTAAAGGCGATGTGGATATGCAGTATCGCGCCGTGGTGGCTCCGATGCTCATAGCTGCCGTAGGCATCATCCTCTCGATACTCGGTATCTTCTCTGTTCGCACCAAGGAAAATGCGTCAATGAAAGATCTGCTCGGCTCACTGGCCCTGGGCACCAACCTCAGCTCGGCTCTGATCGTGGGAGCTACCTTCCTGATCCTGTGGCTGCTGGGCCTGGAAAACTGGGCGCTCATATCCTGCGCCGTGGTTATCGGCCTGCTTGTAGGCATCATCATAGGCCGAAGCACAGAATATTACACCTCACAAAGCTATAAGCCCACCAAACGCCTGGCCGAAAGCGGCACCACCGGCCCCGCTACCGTAATCATCTCGGGTGTGGGTCTGGGTATGGTATCCACTGCTGTGCCTGTCATTGCGGTAGTGGTAGGTATCATCCTCAGCTACTGGTTCGCCTCGGGCTTCGATTTCTCTAACGTCGCCATGGGCCTCTATGGTATCGGTATCGCCGCCGTGGGTATGCTCTCAACCTTAGGTATCACCCTGGCCACGGATGCTTACGGCCCCATCGCCGACAACGCCGGCGGTAACGCCGAAATGAGCGGTCTGGGAGCCGAAGTGCGTCGCCGCACCGATGCCCTCGACTCTCTGGGTAACACCACCGCCGCCACCGGCAAAGGCTTTGCCATTGGCTCCGCCGCACTCACCGGTCTGGCTCTGCTGGCATCGTATATAGAAGAAATCCGCATAGGTCTGGAACGCCTCGGCCAAACCACCATCACCCTGGGCGACCGCCTCGTGCACATCCACGAAGCATCATTCACCGACTTCATGGCATTCTACGAGGTAAACCTCATGAGCCCCAAAGTGCTCTCGGGTATGTTCATCGGCGCAATGATGGCATTCCTCTTCTGCGGCCTGACAATGAACGCCGTAGGTCGTGCCGCCGCACACATGGTTGACGAAGTGCGCCGCCAGTTCCGCGAAATCAAAGGTATCCTTGAAGGCAAAGCCGAACCGGACTATGCCCGCTGCGTGCAGATCTCAACCAAAGGCGCACAGCGCGAAATGGTATTCCCCTCAGTGCTCGCCATCATCGCCCCCATCGCCACAGGCCTCATCTTCGGCGTTCCCGGCGTTATCGGCCTGCTCGTTGGCGGCCTCTCGGCAGGCTTCGTTCTGGCAATCTTCATGGCCAACGCAGGCGGTGCGTGGGACAACGCCAAGAAATACGTAGAAGAAGGCAACTTCGGAGGCAAAGGCTCCGACGTACACAAAGCCACCGTGGTGGGCGACACCGTGGGCGACCCCTTCAAAGACACCTCAGGCCCCTCGCTCAACATCCTTATCAAACTCATGTCTATGGTGGCCATCGTAATGGCCGGACTCACCGTGGCATGGAGCCTATTCTGATACATTAATCCAACCAACAGATAAAGCCTCCGCCACCACCCCGGCGGAGGCTATTTTAGCAAAATGGCAAAAGTTTACACCCGCACAGGCGATCGCGGACACACCACCCTCGTGGGCGGTACACACGTGCCCAAGACACACCCACGGCTCGAAGCCTACGGCACAATCGACGAACTCAACAGCTGGCTCGGACTCCTTCTGGCCACACCCCAAAGCCTGCCACCCACCGCACCCGAGACACTCGAACGCCTGCAGAACCAACTATTTCACCTCGGCACCATCCTGGCCACCGAGCCATCATCCTCCTGGCAGCCATCACCCCTGCCCGTCGAAGCCATCACCACACTCGAAGCCGACATAGACACCCTTCAGGCCACCCTCACCCCCCTGCGCCAATTTATCCTGCCCGGCGAAAGCCCCGAAGCCGCCCGCGCCCATATAGCACGCACCGTAGCACGCCGGGCCGAGCGCAAAATCATTGCCCTGCAAGACACCCTCGACACCCCCCTGCAGCCCCAGGTGCTCAGCCTCGTCAACCGCATCAGCGACTACCTGTTCGTGCTCGCCAGAGCAATTAACGCACAAAAAAATCCAAATCCCGAGAAACTTTGGCAAAATAATTGTTAGATAAGAAAAATTTACTAACTTTGCCAACCCAAAATTCGTAACCCCTAAAAACATAAAAATATGTACTGGACACTCGAACTCGCATCAAAACTCGAAGACGCACCCTGGCCCGCCACCAAAGACGAACTCATCGACTACGCCATGCGCTCCGGCGCCCCCCTCGAAGTAATCGAAAACCTCCAAGAAATCGAAGACGAAGGCGACACCTACGAATCCATCGAAGACATCTGGCCCGACTACCCCTCCAAAGAAGACTTCCTCTTCAACGAAGAAGAGTATTAAGCCAAAGTTAGGCGAATTTTTCGCCTCAAATAATTAAAATACAAGCGATTGACAAGTGAAGGCATAAACTTGTCAATCGCTTTTTGTTGTATTTTATCGCAAAATAAACTTGCCTATTTTCAGGCAGTTACTCCGCCGAAAATTTGTTTACT
>CAZHDH010000077.1:0-10991 GCA_964531245.1 uncultured Bacteroides sp.
ATTCCCGCAATCGGCTCAAAATTTACAGCCCCGATAGTGCTTTGTCGCTACCGCGGCTTATGTTTAGACTCAATCATTAAAAAACAATATAAATTAGCAAGATATGGCTAAAGAGAAATTCGAAAGAACCAAACCGCATGTAAACATCGGTACCATTGGTCACGTTGACCACGGTAAAACTACTCTTACCGCTGCTATCACCACCGTGCTCGCTAAGCAGGGTCTTTCAGAAGTGAAGTCGTTCGACCAGATCGACAACGCTCCCGAAGAAAAAGAACGTGGTATTACTATTAACACCGCTCACGTAGAATACGAGACCGCTAACCGTCACTACGCTCACGTTGACTGCCCGGGTCACGCTGACTATGTGAAGAACATGGTTACCGGTGCTGCTCAGATGGACGGTGCTATCATCGTAGTTGCTGCTACTGACGGTCCCATGCCTCAGACTCGCGAACACATCCTTCTCGCTCGTCAGGTGAACGTTCCCCGTATCGTTGTATTCCTCAACAAGTGCGACATGGTCGACGACGAAGAAATGCTCGAACTCGTTGAAATGGAAATGCGCGAACTTCTCGACGCCTATGAATACGATGGTGACAACACTCCCATCATCCGTGGCTCGGCTCTCGGTGCACTCAACGGCGAACCCGAATGGGAAGCTAAGGTTATCGAACTCATGGATAACGTTGACAACTGGATTCCCCTGCCTCCCCGTGACGTTGACAAACCCTTCCTGATGCCCGTCGAAGACGTATTCTCGATCACTGGCCGTGGTACTGTTGCTACCGGTCGTATCGAAACAGGTATCGTTAAGGTTGGTGACGAAGTTCAGATCATGGGTCTCGGCGCTAACATGAAGTCTACCGTAACCGGTGTTGAAATGTTCCGCAAGCTCCTCGATCAGGGTGAAGCCGGCGATAACGTAGGTCTCCTCCTCCGTGGTATTGACAAAAAGGACATCCGTCGCGGTATGGTTATCTGCCACCCCGGTGTTGTTAAACCTCACGACGAATTCAAGGCTTCGGTTTATATCCTGAAGAAAGAAGAAGGTGGCCGTCACACTCCCTTCCACAACCACTACCGTCCCCAGTTCTACATCCGTACTCTTGACGTTACCGGTGAAATCACCCTCCCCGAAGGCGTTGAAATGGTAATGCCTGGTGACCACGTGGAAATCAAGGTGAAACTCATCAACCCCGTTGCTTGCGACAAGGGTCTGCGTTTCGCAATCCGTGAAGGTGGCCGCACCGTTGGTTCTGGTCAGATCACCGAAATCATCGAGTAATACCCTCTCAGGGAATACATAATATAAATTGCCAGCCGGAATGCTCCGGTGCTCCGGCCGGCAATTAATACACGGGAATAGCTCAGTCGGTAGAGCACTGGTCTCCAAAACCAGGTGTCGGGAGTTCGAGCCTCTCTTCCCGTGCTAATTTTTGAAAAATGAAGAAACTTTCACTACTTTCGAATATAGAGGCGTCCTACGACGAACTTCGTTACAAGACGTCTTGGCCCACCCGCAAGCAGGTAGTTAAATCTGCCCTGCTGGTCATGATTGCTTCCGCCATTATCGCTGTGATAATATTGATCATGGACCAGGTGGTTGACCGCTTGATGCACTTTATTTACAGCTTTTAATTGTCAAACCTCGTAAGTGGAAAAGTCAATGTCTGAGTCAAAACGTGGCTGGTACGTTCTGCGTGCCATTTCAGGTAAAGAAGCCAAGGTAAAAGAAATTCTTGATGCTCAAATCAAGAACACCGACCTTGGCAATTTCTTGTTTCAAGTATTGATTCCCACCGAGAAGGTAATGACTGTACGTAACGGTAAGAAGATTGTAAAAGAACGCAATCTTTACAGCGGTTACGTATTCATTGAAGCAGACCTTCGCGGCGAGGTCATTCACCAGCTTACCAACACCACCAATGTCATCGACTTTCTGCGTGGACGCGAAAAGGGCGCTCAGCCCGAGCGTCTCCGTCAGGCCGAAGTGATGCGCATGTTGGGTGCTGTGGATGAAATCGCCGATAATCCCGACAATGAAGTCAACGATTATATTGTGGGCGAAACTGTCAAGATTAACGATGGCGCTTTCCTCGGTTTCACCGGTACTATTGAAAAGGTCGATGCCGAGAAGAAAAAGCTCACGGTAATGGTCAAGATTTTCGGTCGTCCGAATCCTTTGGAATTGGATAATTCGCAAGTAGAGCGTGAATAATCAATCTTCGATGGTTACGCTCGGAGCGAGATAAATTCATGCGACAATAAATAATTTTAAATAGTTTTTACAATGGCTAAAGAAATTGCTGGACAAATCAAATTGCAGATTAAAGGTGGTGCTGCAAATCCTTCGCCTCCTGTAGGCCCCGCCTTAGGTTCGAAGGGTATCAACATCATGGAATTTTGCAAGCAATTCAATGCCCGCACTCAGGACAAAGCCGGTAAGATTCTCCCTGTAGTTATCACTTACTACACCGATAAGTCTTTCGACTTTGTTGTGAAGACTCCTCCCGTAGCTGTTCAGCTTAAGGAAGTGGCTCACATCAAGAGCGGTTCTAAGGAACCCAACCGTAAAAAGGTTGCTGAAATCTCTTGGGAACAGGTGCAGGCTATTGCTACCGACAAAATGCCCGACCTTAACTGCTTCACTGTTGAGTCTGCTATGCGTATGGTTGCCGGTACTGCCCGCTCTATGGGTATCACCGTCAAAGGCGATTTCCCCGGTAAATAACTTTAAACTTCAATTGAAATGAGTAAACTGACTAAGAACCAAAAGTTGGCCCTTGCGAAGATTGAAGCCGGTAAAGCTTACACTCTCAACGAAGCTGTTGAGAAGGTAAAGGAAATCACCTTCACCAAATTCGATTCGTCGCTTGATATCGACGTTCGTCTTGGTGTTGACCCCCGTAAAGCTAACCAGATGGTACGTGGTGTGGTAACTCTGCCCCACGGCACCGGCAAGACTGTTCGCGTTCTGGTGCTCTGCACCCCCGACGCCGAGGAAGCTGCTAAAGCTGCCGGCGCCGACTATGTAGGCCTCGACGAATATATCGACAAAATCAAACAAGGCTGGACTGACGTTGACGTTATCATCACTCAGCCCGCTATCATGGGTAAAATCGGTGCCCTCGGCCGTGTTCTCGGTCCCCGTGGCCTGATGCCTAACCCCAAGAGCGGCACTGTGACTATGGACGTAGCCAAGGCTGTTGAAGAAGTGAAGAAAGGTAAAATCGACTTTAAGGTTGACAAGAATGGTATCGTTCACTCGTCGATCGGCAAAGTTAGCTTCACTCCCGAGCAGATGGCCGACAACGCCCGTGAGTTTATCAACACCCTGATCAAACTCAAGCCTGCTACCGCTAAAGGCACATATATCAAGAGCATTTATCTTTCCAGCACAATGAGCCCCGGCGTTAAAGTCGACGGTAAATCTGTGGAAGCTTAACCCCATTAATCATTGAATCATGAAAAAGGAAGATAAAGCTTTAGTGATTAAAAACATTGTAGATACCATCAACAGCTACAATGGCTTTTACCTGGTAGAAACTGCCGGACTGGATGCCGAAAAGACTCAGGAGCTCCGTGCTGCCTGCTTCAAGGCCGACATCAAACTCCTGGTAGTTAAGAACACCCTTCTCAAGAAAGCTCTCGAACAGATCGAAGGCGACTTCAGCGAGCTCTATCCCGCTCTGAAGGAAAGCACATCGCTGATGTGCACCAATGTGGGTAACGCTCCCGCCAAGCTGCTTAAAGACTTTGTTAAGAAAGGTGATACCCTCCCCGTACTCAAGGGTGCTTATGTTGAGGAAACCGTATATATGGGTGCAGATCAGCTCGATGCTCTCGCTTCTATCAAGAGCAAGCACGAACTCATCGCAGACGTTATCGCTCTGCTCCAGTCGCCCGCCAAGAACGTTGTATCTGCTCTTACTTCTGGCGGTACAAAGCTCCACGGCATCCTCGAAACTCTCTCAAACAAGGAATAATTTCCAACACAATCAACGAATCAATAACACTACAAAATATATACAACAATGGCAGATCTCAAAGCTTTTGCTGAACAACTGGTTAACCTCACCGTTAAGGAAGTTAACGAACTCGCTCAGATCCTCAAGGACGAATACGGCATCGAACCCGCAGCTGCTGCTGTAGCTGTTGCAGCTGGCCCCGCAGCCGGTGCTGCCGCTGCTGAAGAAAAAACTTCTTTCGACGTAGTTCTCAAATCAGCCGGTGCTAACAAGCTCCAGGTGGTTAAGAAAGTGAAAGACGTTGCTAACCTCGGCCTGAAGGAAGCTAAAGAACTCGTTGACGGCGCTCCCAGCGTTGTTAAAGAAGGCGCTTCTAAAGAAGAAGCTGAGAACCTCAAGAAGGAACTCGAAGAAGCCGGCGCTGAAGTCGAACTCAAATAATCAACCTGATTATCAGCACATTGGGTTAAGAAAACTCCTCTGGGGTATTCTTAACCCCTTTGTGCCGTATAACATGAAGTGTCCTGAGAGCATCCGATACGCGGCCTCGACTGTCAATGTCATTCCGTCTGATAAAGGATGCGCGAGCTTGAGAATGTCTGAATACACCTTTTCTGCTGTTAGGTAATTTCGATTTAACTTATTTGTTTTACGATTTCCCTTTAGCTCTGTATTTACACTTTTGCTCCTCAAGATGTTTCGCCCCCGCGATTTTGCGGGTTTTGCTAACTGAAAAACACTGAACCCGCTGGCGCATCTCCTCTCTTTCTCTATCTTATTTTACTGTCAGTCTCAGACAGTCATCAGGTGTTCGCCTTCTTCACAGATCGTGTTCGATAGTATTCCTGCAAATACACCTTCTAACTCAATTTCTTAGATGTCAGTTACTCAAGATAAACCACGCATTAATTTTGCAACGGTAAAGAATCCTCTTCCTTACCCTGACTTCCTTGAAGTGCAGCTCAAGTCGTTCCAGGACTTCCTTCAGCTTGACACTCCCCCGGAAAAACGCAATAACGAAGGTCTTTATAAAGTTTTCGCCGAAAACTTCCCCATTGCCGATACTCGTAACAATTTCGTTCTCGAGTTCCTTGACTATTACATCGACCCTCCCCGCTACACTATCGAGGAGTGTCTCGAACGCGGCCTGACCTACTCTGTGCCTTTGAAGGCTAAACTCAAACTCTATTGTACCGACCCCGATCACGAGGATTTCGCAACCGAAATCCAGGACGTGTTCCTGGGTCCCATTCCCTATATGACCGAGAAAGGTACCTTTGTGATCAATGGTGCCGAGCGTGTCGTTGTATCTCAGCTCCACCGTTCGCCCGGTGTGTTCTTCGGTCAGTCAACACATGCCAATGGTACTAAGCTCTATTCGGCTCGTATCATTCCTTTCCGCGGTTCTTGGATCGAATTTGCTACTGACATCAACAATGTCATGTATGCCTACATCGACCGTAAGAAAAAATTACCCGTAACCACTCTGCTCCGCGCCATCGGTCTCGAAAGCGATAAGGATATTATCGAAATCTTCGGCCTGGCAGAAGAAGTGAAGGTCAACAAAACCAACCTCAAGAAGGCTGTAGGTCGCAAACTTGCCGCTCGTGTACTCAAAACCTGGGTTGAAGATTTCGTTGACGAAGATACCGGCGAAGTTGTTTCGATCGAACGTAACGATGTGATCATCGACCGTGAAACCGTGCTCGAAGAAAGCCACATCGACGAAATCCTTGAAAGCGGCGTTCAAAATATCCTTCTGCACAAGGAAGATGTCAATACTTCCGACTATTCGATCATCTTCAACACACTGCAGAAAGACCAGACCAACTCTGAAAAGGAAGCTGTTCAATACATCTACCGCCAGCTGCGCAACGCCGACGCTCCCGACGACGCTGCCGCTCGCGAAGTGATTCAGAACCTCTTCTTCTCAGACAAGCGTTACGATCTGGGTGAAGTGGGCCGTTACCGTATCAATAAAAAACTCAACCTCGACACCCCTATGGATGTCAAGGTGCTCACCCGCGAGGATATCATCAGCATTATCAAATATCTGATTGAGCTGATCAACTCTAAGGCTGACGTCGACGATATCGACCACCTGTCCAACCGTCGCGTGCGCACCGTGGGCGAACAGCTCTACAACCAGTTTGGTGTAGGTCTGGCACGTATGTCGCGCACCATCCGCGAGCGTATGAACGTGCGCGACTCCGAGGTGTTCACTCCCATCGACCTTATCAACGCCAAGACTATCTCGAGCGTTATCAATACATTCTTCGGCACCAGCGCCCTGAGTCAGTTTATGGACCAGACCAACCCGCTTGCCGAAATCACACACAAGCGCCGTATGTCGGCCCTCGGCCCCGGCGGTCTGTCGCGTGAGCGCGCAGGCTTCGAGGTGCGAGACGTACACTATACCCACTACGGCCGTCTCTGCCCGATTGAAACCCCTGAAGGTCCTAACATCGGTCTGATTTCGTCGCTCTGCGTTTACGCAAAGATCAACGAACTCGGTTTCATCGAAACCCCCTACCGCAAGGTTGAGGATTCTAAGGTGAACCTGAACAACGATGAAGTCGTGTATATGACCGCCGAAATCGAGGAAGGTAAGGTTATTGCCCAGGGTAATGCTCCCCTGAACGACGACGGCACATTTATCAATTCGCGCGTTAAAGCTCGTCTTGATGCCGACTTCCCCGTTGTGGCTCCCGAAGAAGTGGAACTCATGGACGTGGCTCCCCAGCAGATTGCCTCGATTGCGGCTTCGCTCATCCCCTTCCTTGAACACGATGACGCTAACCGTGCGCTGATGGGATCGAACATGATGCGCCAGGCTGTGCCCCTTATGCGCAGCGAGGCTCCGATCGTGGGTACCGGTATCGAACGTCAGCTTGCCCGCGACTCGCGCACCCAGATTATGGCCGAAGGCGCCGGCGTGATCGAATACGTCGATGCTTCCAAGATCCGTATCCGCTACGACCGCACTCCCGACGAAGAATTTGTATCTTTTGAGGATGCTGTCAAGACATATAACATTCCCAAGTGGCGCAAGACCAACCAGAGCATGACCATTGACCTCCGCCCGATCTGCAATACAGGTCAGCGCGTGGAAAAAGGCGATATCCTCACCGAAGGTTATGCTACCGAACGTGGTGAACTCGCTCTGGGTCGCAACCTCAAAGTGGCATTCATGCCCTGGAAGGGTTACAACTATGAGGATGCTATCGTGCTCAACGAACGCGTAGTGCGCGACGACCTTCTCACCTCGGTTCACGTTGACGAATATTCGCTCGAAGTGCGTGAAACCAAGCGTGGTCTTGAAGAACTCACCTCCGATATTCCCAACGTGAGCGAGGATGCAACCAAGGACCTCGATGAACGCGGTATCATCCGTGTGGGTGCTCACGTTGTGCCCGGCGACATTATGATCGGTAAGATCACTCCTAAGGGCGAAAGCGATCCCACACCTGAAGAAAAGCTGCTCCGCGCCATCTTCGGCGATAAAGCAGGCGACGTCAAGGATGCATCGCTGAAGGCTTCTCCCTCGCTCAAAGGTGTGGTTATCGGCACCAACCTGTTCTCAAAGGCTGCCAAAAAGAAAAAATCCAAGAGCGCCAATGCCCTGCTTCCCAAACTCGACGAAGAGTATGAAGAAAAGCAGAACGCGCTGCTCGAGGTGCTCATCGGCAAGCTTATGACCCTCACCGAAGGCAAAACTTCGCAGGGCGTCAAGGACTTCCTCGGTTCGGAAATCATACCCAAGGGTGTGAAATTCTCGCCCGATATGCTCCATGGCATCAATTATGATACCATCAACCTGTCGAAGTGGACTGCCGACGCTCACACCAACGACCTCATCCGTCAGACCATCGTCAACTATCTGCGCAAGTCGAAAGAAATCGATGCAGAGCTACGTCGCCGCAAGTTCGACATCTCTATCGGCGACGAACTGCCCTCAGGCATCATGCAGATCGCCAAGGTGTACATCGCTAAAAAACGTAAGATCGGCGTAGGTGATAAGATGGCAGGCCGCCACGGTAACAAGGGTATTGTATCGCGCATCGTGCGTCAGGAAGATATGCCCTTCCTGGCCGACGGTACTCCCGTTGATATCTGTCTGAACCCCCTGGGTGTGCCTTCGCGTATGAACCTGGGTCAGATCTTTGAAACCGTGCTCGGCTGGGCAGGCAAAGAACTGGGCGAAAAATTCGCCACCCCCATCTTCGACGGTGCAAGCCTCGACGACCTGAACGAATGGACAGACAAGGCCGGTCTGCCCCGCTACGGTAAGACTTACCTTTATGACGGCGGCACCGGTGAACGTTTCGACCAGCCCGCTACCGTGGGTGTGATCTACATGCTTAAGCTCGGTCACATGGTTGAAGACAAGATGCACGCCCGCTCGATTGGTCCGTACTCGCTCATCACCCAGCAGCCTCTGGGCGGTAAAGCTCAGTTCGGTGGCCAGCGTTTCGGTGAGATGGAAGTATGGGCGCTGGAAGCATTCGGCGCATCGCACATCCTTCAGGAAATCCTCACCGTCAAGAGTGACGACGTGAACGGACGCTCCAAGGCCTACGAAGCCATCGTCAAAGGCGATGCCATGCCCACCCCGGGCATTCCCGAATCGCTCAACGTGCTCCTGCACGAGCTGCGCGGTCTGGGTCTGAGCATCAACCTCGAAAACTAATATATCCGCCCGCCCGATGTCCGGAACGCCCCCAATGGCATTCCGGACACGGTGCGGCAATTATACCTCACTCTCTCTTCTCACACATTTCAGAACACCGATTAAACCGGAAATCATAATATGGCTTTCAAAAAAGACAATAAACCCAAAAACGTCTTCTCCAAAATCACCATCGGACTCGCATCGCCCGAGGAAATTCTGGATAAGTCCAGCGGTGAAGTGCTCAAACCCGAGACCATCAACTACCGCACATACAAGCCCGAGCGCGACGGCCTGTTCTGCGAGCGCATCTTCGGCCCTGTCAAGGACTATGAATGTCACTGCGGCAAGTACAAGCGCATCCGCTATAAAGGCATCGTGTGCGACCGCTGCGGTGTAGAAGTCACCGAGAAAAAGGTTCGTCGTGAGCGCATGGGACACATCAAACTGGTGGTTCCCGTGGCCCACATCTGGTATTTCCGTTCTCTCCCCAACAAAATCGGCTATCTGCTGGGCCTGCCCTCCAAGAAGCTCGATTCGGTGATCTACTATGAACGTTACATTGTAGTAAACCCCGGTGCTGCCGCCAACCTCGACACCCCCGTTGAGCGTATGCAGCTCCTGAGCGAAGAAGAATACTTCGACATCCTCGATAAACTCCCCGCCGGCAATCAGTCGCTGGAAAACAACGACCCCGAAAAATTCGTGGCCAAGATGGGCGCCGAGGCAATCTATGACCTGCTGAAGGACATCGACCTTGACAGCCTCTCGTACCAGCTGCGTCACCAGGCCGACACCGACGGCTCGCAGCAGCGCAAGACCGAGGCCCTCAAACGCCTGCAGGTCGTTGAATCATTCCGTGCTTCACGCCACCGCAACAAGCCCGAATGGATGATTCTGGAAGCTGTGCCCGTTATTCCGCCGGAACTCCGCCCCCTCGTGCCTCTGGACGGCGGACGTTTCGCCACCTCTGACCTCAACGACCTCTACCGTCGTGTGATCATCCGTAACAACCGCCTCAAACGTCTGCTCGAAATCAAGGCTCCCGATGTGATCCTGCGCAACGAAAAACGTATGCTTCAGGAAGCTGTGGATTCACTCCTTGACAACTCGCGCAAATCTTCAGCCGTAAAATCCGACGCCAACCGTCCCCTCAAATCGCTCTCTGACTCGCTCAAGGGTAAGCAGGGCCGCTTCCGTCAGAACCTCCTCGGTAAACGTGTCGACTACTCAGGCCGTTCGGTTATCGTCGTAGGTCCCGAGCTCAAGATGCACGAATGTGGTATCCCCAAATATATGGCCGCCGAGCTTTACAAACCCTTCGTTATCCGCAAACTCATCGAGCGCGGTATCGTAAAGACCGTAAAGAGCGCCAAAAAAATCGTTGACCGCAAGGATCCCATGATCTGGGACATCCTGGAAAACGTAATGAAAGGCCATCCCGTGCTCCTCAACCGTGCCCCGACACTTCACCGTCTGGGTATCCAGGCATTCCAGCCCAAGATGATCGAGGGTAAGGCTATCCAGCTCCACCCCCTGGCTTGTACCGCATTCAACGCCGACTTTGACGGCGACCAGATGGCTGTGCACCTCCCCCTGGGCAACGAGGCTATCCTCGAAGCTCAGATGCTGATGCTCGGCTCGCATAATATCCTTAACCCCGCCAACGGTGCGCCTATCACCGTGCCCTCGCAGGACATGGTACTGGGTCTGTATTACATCACCAAGCTCCGCACCGGCGACAAGGGCGAAGGCACCAAATTCTATGGCCCTGCCGAAGCCCTCATCGCCTACAACGAAGGCAAAGTGACCCTGCACGCTCCCGTAACCGTAATGGTAGACGATATTGACGAAGACGGCAACCCCGTGCGTCACCTCGTCGAAAACACCTCGGTGGGTCGTGTGCTCGTCAACGAATTCGTGCCCAAGGAAATCGGTTATGTCAACACCATCCTCTCTAAAAAGAGCCTGCGCGACATCATTTCCAAAGTAATTAAGAAATGTGGTATTCCCCGCTCGGCGCAGTTCCTTGACGATATCAAGAACCTCGGTTACCGTATGGCATTCGAGGGCGGTCTGACCTTCAACCTCGGTGACGTGATCATCCCCGCTGAAAAAGAAGAAATCGTGGCAGAAGGTTACAAGCAGGTGCAGGAAGTCACTGACAACTATGCCATGGGCTTCATCACCAATACCGAACGCTACAACCAGATCATCGACATCTGGACACACGTCAATTCGCGCCTGACCGAAATCCTCATGAAGCAGATGAAGGAAGCTAACCAGGGCTTCAACGCTGTGTATATGATGCTTGACTCCGGTGCCCGTGGTTCTAAGGACCAGATCCGTCA
>CAZHDH010000078.1:0-10964 GCA_964531245.1 uncultured Bacteroides sp.
TGCTTCAAAATGAATTGCCTATACCTGAAGAAAACAAACCTCATCCACTGACGGGTAATTATCGTGGACACATGGAATGCCATGTGAAAAACGACACATTACTGATATGGTGGGATAAGGAATCCGATATAATCAAGTTGGTAAGGTTCGGCACACATTCAGAATTGTTTTGAGGGAAGTCCAAGAGCATTTATAGTTTGTAAATTCGCACTTGCGTGTATAATCTGCGGTGCCGGAATTTCAGACGGGAGTTTTTTAGTAGAAAAAAATGATGTAATTTTGTGTATTTATATGGCCTCGGTTGTTATTATTTATTATGAACCTGAAACACCTGATTACATCAACTTTTGCGCTGCTGCTGGCCCTGGCTGCCGCGGCTGCCGATTGGATGCCTGATACGCTGGGCGGACGTTTTGAAATGCGATATGTCAACCAACCGGATGATTATTCTGGACCGGTGCGGTGCACTGTGGTGAGGCTCACGGCGCCGGTGTCCACCGGGCGAGCCGTGCTTTATGTCCACGGCTATAACGACTATTTCTTTCAAAGCGAGATGGCGCAGCGTTTTGTGGATCACGGCTATGACTTCTATGCCGTCGACCTCCGGAAATATGGCCGTTCCATCCTGCCGGGGCAGTCGATGTTCGAGCTGCACGACATCAGCGAATATTATGCCGACATCGACTCGGCCCTGACCATTATGGCCACCGAGGGCGGCGCGCAGCAAATCGTGCTGATGGGGCACTCAACAGGCGGATTGTCTACGTCGTGCTATCTGGCACGAAATCCCGACCCGCGCGTCAAGGCTCTGGTGCTCAACAGTCCGTTTCTCGACTGGAACCAGTCGAAATTCCAGGAGCGCATCCTTATACCTATGGTGCGCACATTCAAAAATCTGGCGCCGGGGATGAAAATTCCGCAGGGAGGTGATGCTTCTTACGCTCACTCGCTGCACCGTAATTTCGGCGGCGAATGGGACTATAATCTGGCTTGGAAGCTGGAACATTCGCCGGCGGTGGAGACCTCATGGCTCGCCGCCATCGATGCCGCCCACGATATAGTGCAGAACACCCCACGCATCAATATTCCTATCCTGCTTATGCACAGCGACACCACCGTGACCTCTGGAAATCGCGGTGATGCCGTGCTTGATGTTGAAGATATTTCGCGCTACGGGCACAATCTGGGGGTGGATGTTACCGAAATCACCGTGCGTGGCGGCCTGCACGATCTGGCCCTTTCGGCACCCGAGATCCGTAATGCCATGTTCGATTACCTGTTCGCGTGGCTGCGGCAGGAGTTAGAATAAGACAGGGGTCAGAAGCTGTATGAAATGCCCAACGCGGGAATGAATGCGTGGATTTTATAATCGGCGGTAAACGCGCCCTGCGGGGTGAGGCCCAGCGCACCGCCCATACCGGGGGCGAGCTGTTCGGCCACCTTATACACCATATCGTCGTATTGTCCGGTGGCATTCTTCACGCCGCAACCCTGGATGTACATAAACGAGAAGTCGATTGCCAGACCTTTGACGGGCTTGAACGACAGCCCCACTGCAGGCTCAACGCGTGTCTGAGCCGGGGTTTCGGGGTTGTAGTGATTCAGGTCGCAGGGGCTGCAATCCACCATCACGCCCGCGCGCACATCCAGCCTGGGGGTGACGCTATACTGCCCGCCGAGCTTGTAGCTCATGGCGTTATGGTAATTTTTTTCGAGATGCTGGTCGAATGACGCGAGTTCGGCAAATTCAATATCCAGCGCCTTATATGTGCCCCAGCCGTTGAGCTGCACATCTGCTTCCACGAGCCAGCGGGGAGCTGGACGGAATGCTACGCCTGCACAGAAAGTATAAGGCTCGGGAAGCGAAGCCTTGAAATTGGTGTGGTTCAGATAATCGAGGGTCGGGGCCATCATCTGTTCGGCAATGCCGTTATAGCTCACGGCAGCTGCCCCTTTTTCCACAGTCAGGGTAGTTTTACTGCGGAATGAAGCGCCCACGCTCCAGCGGCTGTCGATCTGCCAGAAGGCGCCCACTGTCCAGCCCACGGCGAGGTTCGACGACCCGTTCAGGTTCACCGATGCCGGGGCTACATTGTTGCTATAAAGCATTTCCTGAGGCATACCCTGCGCCATAAGCAGGCGATTGAACGACGCGCCCGACAGCAACGCCTTATTGAGATTCACACTTCCCCAGTTGACAGACACGCCGGCACCGACGCTCAGCCCCTTGATTATTTCCCACGACAGCGTGGGTTGCACCGCAAAAGCCTTGATTGTGACAGATTGGTTGAGCACCGCACCGGGCCAATTCTCGCCCCAGTTGATGCCCGAACCGGCGGGAGTATAGAAACTGATACCGCCGTAAAAATTATCGTAGATACGGAAGGCCGCCGCGATGTTCATGGGCGTGGATATATCATTATCCGACTTATATTCGTTGCCATCATGAGTGGCGGTGGCGTGAGCCGAGATCGCACTTACAGAGCCGCTGATCTGGAAGCGCTCGTCCATAGCTGCCAGGGCTCCGGGGTTGAAGATTACACTCTCGGCTCCAAGCGGAACTGCAACACCGGTCATACCCATACCCTGCTGTCGCGCGCTGTAGGTGTTTACCTGATACCCTTCAGCTACCGCAGCCACGGAGCTGAGGGCCACCACACCCATTACAAGTAATTTTTTCATCTAAAATTGGTAAAAAATTCAAACATTGCGACAAAATTACAAACATTTCCCCATATACACAACCTCACCCGCATTTTAACTCCAAAAGGGCGAACACACAATCCCATTACTCCAATCGCGGTAAAAAACAGCGCTATAGAAATCCGTATCACCCTACCCCGATGAATCATCGCCGGCAAAGGTTGTAAAAAAACAGTGAAAGAAGGTTGATGTATGCAAAAATATTTATATCTTTGCAACGTCTTAACGACCCAACTATGAACTATTCAATTCTTGACTTCCTTGGCCTGCTCGGTGCCGTCGGTTTGTTCCTCTACGGCATGAAAGTGATGAGCGAAGGCCTCCAGAAAGCCGCCGGCGACCGCCTGCGCAACATTCTTTCGGCGATGACCCGTAATCGGTTCACAGGTCTGTTGACTGGCTGCGCTATTACCGCCCTGATCCAATCGTCATCGGCATCTACCGTGATGGTGGTGAGCTTCGTTAACGCCGGCCTGATGACCCTGGCGCAATCAATGTCCGTAATTTTCGGTGCGAATGTCGGCACTACGTTCACAGCGTGGATGATAGCCCTGTTCGGGTTTAAAGTGGATGTATCGGTGGCTGTGTTGCCGCTTATCGCCCTGGCTGTCGTGCTGCTGTTCACAAATGGGTCCAAAACCAAGAGTGTGGGCGAGTTTCTCATAGGTTTCGCGCTGCTGTTTATGGGCCTGAATATGATTTCGGATTATGTGCCCGATTTGCAGAGCAATCCCGAGATGTTCGCAGCCCTGAAATCATACGCTTCGATGGGCATCGGGTCCATTCTGCTTTTCGCACTGGTGGGTATGGTGCTCACGGCCATTATCCAGTCGTCGGCCGCCACGTTTGCCATCACGCTTATCATGTGCACCAAGGGCTGGATTGATTTCGACCTGGCCTGCGCGCTGGTGCTCGGCTCGAATATCGGTACCACCGTCACCCCGCTGCTGGCGTCGATGAGCGGTAATGTGGCTGCGAAACGCACCGCTATGAGCCACCTGCTATTCAACCTGTTCGGCACAATGTGGTGTCTGGCCATCTTCGTGCCGTTCGCCTCGATGAATGCGTGGCTTACAGAGCTGATAGGTCAGGGAAATCCTGAAAGCCTATATGCTTTTGTCAACGAGCTTGAACGCACTCAGCCCGATATTTACAACCATCTGTTTGATAATTCGCTGCCCGCCGGGCACGATGTGCTCACCAAGATCGCCGCGATGCAGATGAGCGTTTCGTTCGGTCTGTCGGTATTCCACACTACATTTAATATAGTGAACGTGTGCATCATGATATGGTTTACCAACGTTTATGTCAAGATCGTGGAATGGCTCATCCCCTCGAAGAAAAACGACGAGGAATTCTCGCTCAAATTCATCTCACGCGGTCTGCTCAACGCCTCAGAACTCAATATCGCCCAGGCCGAAAAGGAAATATCGCTTTATGCCGAGCGTGTTTATCGCATGGTGGGAATGGCCCAGCAGCTTATCCACACCAAGGAAAAGAGCGAGGAGTTTAACAAACTGTACTCCCGACTCGAAAAATACGAGGATATATCTGACCGCATGGAGCTCGAGATTGCCCGCTACCTGAACCAGTGTGCCGAGGGGCGCCTATCGAATCAGGGTAAATCGCGCCTGGCCGCCATGCTCGGAATTATCAGCGAGATCGAAAGTATTGCCGACTGCTGCTCGGGTATCGGCAAGATTCTTATGCGCAAGATTGAATCCAACGCCGAATTTACCGAGGACATCTATCACAACATCGACACTATGTATAAATATGTCGATGAAGCCATGCTTATGATGATCGAGGAACTTTCCGACCTGGAAAACGTATCGGAACGCCCCCTGATCTCATCTTACAACAAAGAGCGCGAAATCAACAATATGCGCAACGCCCTGCGCTCCCAGAATATCGAAAATATCAACGACGGAAAATATGCTTACCAGGCCGGTATATATTATATGGATATTATCTCTGACCTGGAACGCACCGGCGACTATATCATAAATGTAGTGGACGCTATAAAGGCTAAATTCCGCAATCCCACTAAATAAAAAGCACTGAAACGATGACTCCGGTACGCCCCAAAAAAGCCCTCGGCCAACATTTCCTCACCGATATGAACGTGGCCAGGCGTATAGCTTCGACCATTGACGATTGTCCCGAATTACCGGTGGTGGAGGTGGGTCCCGGCACCGGGGTGCTCACACAATTTCTGCTTGAGGCCGGACGCGACCTCACCGTTGTGGAGCTGGACAGCGAGAGCGTGGAATATCTGCGCGCCGGAAATCTGCCCGCACTCCGCCCCGAGCGCATTGTCGAGGGCGACTTCCTTCGTCTCGACCTGCCGGCGCTCACCGGCGGACGGAAGATGTGTCTCATTGGCAATTACCCCTATAATATTTCCTCCCAGATATTTTTCAAGGTGCTCGACTGCCGCGATGTGGTGGAGGAATGTACCGGAATGTTGCAGCGCGAGGTGGCCGAACGTATCTGTGCCCGCGAGGGGTCAAAGACTCGCGGTATCCTGAGCGTGCTGCTTCAGGTGTGGTATGATTGCGAATACCTGTTCACCGTGAGCGAGGGCGTTTTCAATCCGCCTCCCAAGGTGAAAAGCGGAGTGATACGCCTGCGTCGTAATGCCGTGACCGATCCGGGATGCGACTTCGCCCTGATGCGGCTCGTGGTAAAGACAACATTTGGCCAGCGACGCAAGACAATTCGTAATTCGGCCCGCGGGCTGCTGCGCCCCGGGGCTGTCTTCCCTGCCGATTGTGAGCTGGGCGCTCTACGCCCCGAACAGCTCACCGTGGCCCAATTCATTGAACTCACCAATATCATTGCCGGTCTGAGATGAAAGAATTTACTCCCGAAGATCTGGAACACATACGTGGCATAATTAATGCCCACGATGCCGACGAAGCCCGCCGGCTCCTGGAAGACCTGCACCCGGCCGACATCGCCGAGCTGTATCAGAGCCTCGAGCTTGACGAGGCCGAATACCTCTTTGAACTTCTGGACGAGGAAACCGCCGCCGATGTGCTTATGGAGCTGGACGAGGACGACCGCCTCAAGCTCCTGGAAGACATGCCCGCCGAGGAAATCGCCAAGCAGGTGGAGCACATGGACACCGACGATGCCGTGGACATCATCCAGCAGCTCGACCGCGAGGAGCGCGACGAGGTGCTCTCGCACATCGACGATGTGGAGCAGGCCGGTGATATCATCGACCTGCTGCAATACGACGAGGACACAGCCGGCGGTCTGATGGGCACGGAAATGATCGTGGTAAACGAGAATATGTCCATGCCCGAGTGTATCAAGGAAATGCGCACTCAGGCCGAGGAAATCGACGAGATATATTATGTATATGTGGTGGACGATGATTACAAGCTCTGCGGTATCTTCCCCCTGCAGAAGATGATCACCCACCCATCGGTGTCTAAAATCAAACACGTGATGGACACCGACCCGGTATCGGTCAAGGCAGATACGCCTATCGACGAGGTGGCTCTGGATTTCGAGAAATACGACCTTGTGGCCATGCCCGTGGTGGACAGCATCGGACGTTTGCTGGGCCGTATCACCGTCGACGACGTAATGGACCAGGTGCGCGAATCTTCGGAACGCGACTATCAGCTGGCTTCGGGTCTGTCGAGCGACGTTGATGCCGACGACTCTATCCTAACCCAGACCAAAGCGCGCATTCCCTGGCTGCTGATCGGCATTGCCTCGGGTATCGTGGCATCCTTGATTCTGGGTGGTTTCGAGGATAAGCTGCATGCTGTCACGGCTCTGGCTCTGTTCATCCCTATCATCGGCGGCACGGGCGGTAATGTGGGTGTGCAGGCATCGGCCATCGTGGTGCAGGGCCTGGCCAACGGCACGCTCAGCATCGCGCAATTCTCAAAGCAGCTGGGCCGCGAGTTGCTCATAGGCTTGCTCAACGCCACGGTGCTGTCGGGCGTGATTCTGTGCTACAATCTGTTGACCCTCCCCGGCGAGCTTGCGGTGACATTCTCGGTAGCCTGCTCGCTCTTTGTAGTAGTGCTCTTTGCCACGCTATTGGGCACATTTGTGCCGCTCACGCTTGAAAAGCTTAAAATCAATCCTGCGCTGGCCACCGGGCCGTTCATTCAGATCTCAAACGACATTATGGGTCTGCTGATCTATGTGTGGGTATCAGGCATTTTCCTCAAGATCTTTGTCCCGGGCAACTGAGTTTTTCGGATTTATGAAAATTATGCTCAGCACCACCATGGCCGCCAGTGCCCAGGGGTAATACAGATACCTGAACGGCGCGGCCGGCGATAATCCTGCAAGCTGTGTGGCCAGCAGGGTCTGGGCGCTGTATGGTATCAGACACTGCACGATGCACGATGCCGTATCGAGCAGCGAAGCCACCTTGCGCGGTGCAATATGATATGGCGCGGCAATATCGCGGGCTATGCCACCCACAGTTATGATGGCCACGGTATTGTTTGCCGTACACAGATTCACGAGCGATACTATTATTACTATCACACCCTGGATGCGTCTGGATCCGGCGGCGTGCCGCGTGAGGCGTTCGAGCAGAAAACGTATGCCGCCCCCGGCCTTGATTATGCCGAGCATACCCGAGGCAAGCAGGGTAATGATTATCAGGTCGCCCATGCCGTCCACACCGCCGCCCATAGCCGCCGTGAGGTCGAAAATACCGTAGCCGCCCCATAATCCCACTCCGATTCCGGTGATGATGCCGGCTGTGAGCACTATGCACACATTTATGCCCGAAATCGCCGCAAGTATCACCACCAGATATGGCACCATAAGTAGATAATCAACGTGTTCGGCCGGGTGCGGGGCCGCATCTGTAGCCGCGCTTTGCCATAGGTAGAATCCCAGGGTGATCACCGCCGCCGGGATGGCTATAAGCGCGTTGACCCTGAATTTATCGGACATATCGCAGCCCTGCGAGCGCGTGGCCGCGATGGTGGTATCGGATATGAACGACAGGTTATCGCCGAAAAACGCACCCCCGAGCACCGCTCCTATCAGCAATGGAAGCGACGCACCCGTTTCGGCCGACATCTGCACGGCCAGAGGCGCAAGAGCCACGACGGTGCCCACCGACGTGCCTATCGAAAATGATATAAGGCAGGCCGATACAAACAGCATCGGCGCCACGAAATGTGCTGGGAAGATGCTCAGAATCATATTCACCATAGCCTCCACCGCCCCGATATGCACAGCCAAAGCCGCGAATGCACCTGCCAGGATAAACACCCATATCATATACAGGATGCCCGGATTGCCGGCAGATTTCGAGAATGTTTCGATACGTTCCGAAAGATTCGGCCCGCGGAAAATCAGTATCGACCACACCGATGCCGTGAGCAATGCCACCGATACAGGCATCTTGTAGAAATCGCCCAATGCCACCGATACGCCCACGTATAGCAGCATGAACACTACTACCGGCGATAGAGCCAGCAGACCGCGCAGGGTGGATATTTCTGTTTCGGGTTTCATCATTACCAGGGAGTTGTGGCCGATGCAGCCGCTCCCCAGTTGCCACGGTCGAGGTTGCGGTATGTGATAGCCTCGGCCATGTGATGCGGGCGTATATGGGTGCTATTGTCGAGGTCGGCGATGGTGCGGGCCACTTTCAGGATTCGGTCGTAGGCTCGCGCGCTCATATCGTAACGGGTCATGGCTGTGCGCAGCAGGTCTTTGGTTTCGTTGTCCAGCTCGCAATGTTGCTGGATGAGCCGGGGAGTCATCTGCGAATTGGTGTGAACGCCCGGCACCGAGGCAAAACGCGCCGTCTGCACCTCGCGGGCGGCGATCACCCTGCGGCGTATATCAGCGCTGGTTTCGCCGGCGGGCAGTGCCGACAGTTCGTCGAAATCCACGGGTTGCACTTCCACCTGCAGGTCGATACGGTCGAGGAGCGGGCCGGAAATCTTGCCCAGATATTTGGTGACAGCCCCGGGCGGACAGGTGCATGCCTTGTGGGGATGATTGTAATATCCGCACGGACACGGATTCATGGAGGCCACGAGCATAAATCCCGCGGGATAATTCACCGCATATTTGGCACGCGAGATGCTTATGTGGCGGTCTTCAAGGGGCTGCCGGAGCACTTCGAGCACTTGTCGCGGAAATTCCGGAAATTCGTCCATAAACAGAATTCCGTTGTGGGCCAGCGATATTTCGCCGGGGCACGGATTGGCGCCACCGCCCACCAGCGCCACGGGTGATATGGTATGATGCGGCGAGCGGAACGGGCGCACCGTCATCAGCTTCGAGCCGCTTTTGAGTTTTCCTGCCACCGAATGAATCTTGGTGGTTTCCAATGCTTCGGGGAGCGATAGCGGGGGCATTATGCTGCTCAGTCGCTTGGCAAGCATTGATTTGCCCGACCCGGGAGGCCCCACGAGCAAAATGTTGTGACCACCGGCACATGCAACTTCAAAAGCGCGTTTCACCGCTTCCTGACCTTTGACATCAAGGAAATCGAGCTCGGTGTCGATCTGCGCTTTGGAAAATTCGGCGCGGGTGTCAAACTCCACCGGTTGCAGCGTGGCGGCTCCGCGCAGAAAATCCACCACCTGCTGCAGATTGTCAACACCATACACTTCCAGATTATTCACCACCGCGGCCTCGGTTGCATTTGCCGTGGGCACTATTATGCCCCGGTAACCCAGCCGGCGCGCTTCAATGGCCATAGGCAACGCGCCGCGTATGGGCAATACACTACCGTCAAGGCTCAATTCGCCCATGATGATAAACCGGTGAAGCTCGGGGGCTTCAATCTGCTGCGAACCCACGAGGATCGACGCGGCTATAGGCAGGTCGTAGGCCGCGCCCTCTTTTTTAACATCCGCCGGCGACATATTCACCACGATATTGCGGCGCGGGAAGTCATAACCGCTCTGGCGCAGCGCCGAAATCACGCGCTGATGACTTTCTTTGACCGCTGTATCCGGCAAGCCCACGATGCAGAATTGAATACCCGTGTCCACCGATACTTCGATGGTCACGACCAGGGCATCGATGCCCTGCACAGCTGCTCCGTAGGTCTTTACAAGCATGGCGGATTTAGGGGGATTCAGAAGGTGGATAGTATGGTGTTGAGGGCTGTGTCGGCCGATGTGGTGCGCCGCAGGGTGTGTCCGGCCGAATCCACCACTATGTAATATGGCAGGGTGGGAAGCTCCAGAGCGGCCACCCCCGGGGCTGCGGGTCCGCCCTCAAGCCAGCCTTGGGTCCAAGTGGCCGAGTCGGGCATGGTGATTCGGCGCCATGTGGATGTATCGGCGTCGCAGTTCAGGTCAAACACCTTCACAGCCCGGGTCTTTTCTACTATATTCCGCAAAGAATCGGCAAATTTACGGTGCTCGGTGGTACGGCTATCGGAAAACACCAGCAATGCCGGGGCATCCTCAGCGGCCAGGAACATGCGACGGCCGCCGTGCACGCGAAATTCAATCGAGTCTACCTTACTGGCCGGCAGGCGGGTCAGCGATTCTAAGAAACGGGCAGCCGGCGGATAAGCCTTCACATCGGCATCAAGTATTCCGGCCAGGGAATCGGCCAACTGCGGCTGGCGAGCCACGTCAAATTCGCCCCACAGCAGCATAAGGCTCACCGCCGACGCAGGATTATCAGTTATATATCGGGCAATCAGTGCGTTGCGCCGTTCGGGAGTGCCGTCCTTAAATTCGTCGGCATGTTCGTTCAGAAAGGCCATATAAGCCTCGGCCTGCTCGTCGCCCTCCACGGTGGAGGCATAACGGTTGGAGCGGTTAACATTTACCTTCAGATCCTTACCGTTATGCACGGGAAAACGAGCCTGCAGGCGGTAATCATTATCATAAATTTCGAGCAACGCCCCTACCGGAGCCGACCCCTCGAAAGCAAACGCACCTGAATTTGCGGGTGTGACACCCGTCATCACACCGCGTTCCGTGTGATATACCGGGCGCAGATTCAGTGTGGCACCATCGTCGAGCTTCCCGTCCACACGGAACGTCTCCGGATGCCCGCAAGCCACCACCAGCACACACGCCGCTATCATTAACAAACAGATACGTAAGTTCATACCACAAAGTTACGCAATATTTAAATACCAACAAAGCCCACCCACCAAATTTAGTTCAAAATGATTGGCAAACAACTTTTGCGTCCACTGCGAAGGGGGTGCACCGTCCAATTGAGCGATGCCGCTCCGCGTTCTAGCGGTCGGAAGACGAAAAAGCCGCTATTAAGGGCATAAA